>JBJTPC010000338.1:0-21639 GCA_046074905.1 Gammaproteobacteria bacterium | reverse complement strand
GGCCGCGGGGCGTGGGATTAACGCCATCCGTCACGCCCCTTCGCGCAGCGCTCAACTGCGGGCCAGCAGCTCCCGCAAACCCTCGGCGACGACACGGTGGTCATCGATGGCGGGAAGCCCGGAGACTGCGGCGGAACCGATGACACCGAAGCCGCGCAAGCGGATCGGCAGGGCCCCGCCCACCGCGGCATACTCTTCGGCAGGCAGGCTGTAAGGACTCTGCAGCGTCCAGCCGTTCAGCTGCAACTCGTAGGCCATGGCCAGGCTGCTGACATGGAAACGACGCACGACATTCGCCTTGCGTCGCAGCCATTCGCGATTGTCGTAGGTGGACCCGGGTAGCGCCGCATAGAACAGCGGCCGGTCGAACAGGGCAACCTCGATGGCGATGGGCAGCCGGTCACGCAACGCCCGTTCACGGATGAGGCTCCCCAGGAGGAAAGCCGCGTTCTCGTCGAAGGCCGGCAATTCCAGCGAGGCCTCTTCGGCGTCCAGCGTCGAGAGCTCCTTGGCGACGTCCATCAGTGACTCCTCCGCCGGTACTCCGGCCAATCCCCGCTTACTCACCCGTTTGAAGTATACGTCGCAAGAGCGCGCTCGCGTCGGCACCGGCAGACGCCCCGATCCTGTCCTGCGCGCTCGGGTCGTGCCGCCTGTTACGCTCTCGTTGACTGCCCGTTCCCTTGCCTCGGTGTTCCATGCTTGCCTCACACACCCGAACCGTCCTGCTGCTCGTCTGCCTCGCCCTGGGGGTGGCCGAGACCGCCAACGCCCAGAACACGCCGGTCGGTCTCTGGAAGAGCGTCGATGACCAGACCGGGGAAGTGAAGAGCCTCGTGCGCATCGTCGAGTCGCGAGGACGGCTGGTCGGGCGCATCGAGCAGGTGTTGCGCAAGGGTGTCCGGGCGGATGCCGTCTGCGAGGCCTGCACGGATGACCGGCGCCGCCACCCCATCGTCGGCCTCGAGATCATCCGCGGCGCCGTCCGTAGCGGGAACACGCCGGTCTGGGAAAGCGGTGAAATTCTCCAACCGGAGACGGGTCGGGTCTTCAACCTCCGTCTCACCCCGATCGAGGGCGGCCGGAAACTCGAGGTCCGCGCCTCCAAGTTCGGGATCGGCCGCACGCAAGTCTGGGTGCGGACCGAAGACTAGCATTCATCAGCCCTTCATCACTCCGTCAAGCACTCGTCATGCGCTGAGTCCAGCCTCTGCCGTTGGTTCATCCAACGCTCGCGGAGTAGGAACATGCGTATCGAGGAGTTTTTCGGCAAGGGTGCGATCGTCCTGATGCTGGGGGCGGTGCTCGCCGGCTGCGAAGGGGGTACCGGCCCGACGGGACCTCAGGGACCCGTGGGACCGACCGGGGCCACCGGGGCGACCGGGGCGACTGGTGCTGCCGGGGCCACCGGTGCGACCGGACCGGTCGGCGCCACCGGCAGCTCGGGGTCGGGAGAGGTGCTCCTCGATCTCAACCTCGTTGGCCGGTACGCCTCGGGCCGCTACAACGTCGGCGCTGCGGAAATAATCAGCTACGACCCGGCGAGCAAGCGGCTGTTCGTGGTGAACGCGGCTGCCGTCACGGTCGACGTGCTCAACCTCTCGGACCCTGCCAATCCGGTGCTGCTCGGCACGATCAACGCACAAGCCGAGGGTGGTAGTGCCAATAGTGTTGCGGTCAAGCGTGGAGTGGTGGCGGTCGCGATTGAGGCCGCGGCGAAGACCGATCCGGGCAAGGTGGTGTTCTACGACGCGCTCACGCTTGCGAAGCTGAGCGCGGTCACTGTCGGCGCTCTTCCGGACATGCTGACCTTCACGCCCGATGGTCGACATGTGCTGGTGGCCAATGAGGGCGAGCCGAATGCCGGCTATACCGTCGACCCCGAAGGCTCGATCAGCGTGATCGATGTCAGCGGCGGCTTCACCGCGCCAACGGTTGCCACCGCAGGGTTTTCGGCCTTCAACGGCAGTGCCGCCACGCTCCGCGCGGCGGGCGTCCGTCTTTACGGCCCGAACGCGACCGTGGCACAGGACCTCGAACCCGAATTCATCGCCGTGGCGCCGGATGGCTTGTCTGCCCGGGTGACCTTGCAGGAAGCCAACGCCCTCGCCGTACTGGATCTGACCAACAAGGCGGCGCCGGTGATCACCGCTGTCCAGCCGTTGCGGCTCAAGGACCACATGGCGCTCGGCAATGAACTCGACCCGAGCGACCGTGACCCGCAGGGTGCCCCCAGCCAGCGCATCCGCAACTGGCCCGTCCACGGCATGTACCAGCCGGATGGTATTGCGGCTTACACCTTCAACGGCAAGACGTACTACGTCACCGCCAACGAGGGCGATGACCGCGATGATTTCATTCCCGGCGGCGAAACGGCACGTGTCAGCACGCTGACGCTGGACGCGGTGAAGTTCCCGAATGCGATCGATCTGAAGCTCGACGCCGCAATCGGACGCCTCACGGTCTCGAAGCTGACCGGTGATACCGACGGTGATGGCGACTTCGATCAGTTGCACGTCCTGGGTGCACGCTCATTCTCGATCTGGGCTGCCGATGGCACCCAGATGTTCGACAGTGGCTCGCAGTTCGAACAGGTGACGGCGCGCCGCTATCCCAACAACTTCAATGCCGGGCATACGACGAACGCGCTGGAAGACCGCAGCGACAACAAGGGACCGGAGCCCGAGGGCGTTGTTCTGGGACAGATTGCCGGTCGCACTTTCGCCTTCATCGGTCTCGAGCGCATCGGCGGCATCATGGTGTACGACGTGACCAATCCGCAGAATGCGCGCTACGTCCAGTACATCAACGCCCGCGATTTTTCCAAGAACCCGGCCACCGAGTTCACGGTCCTCGGCGACTTGGGTCCGGAGGGACTCGCGTTCATCCCGGCCGCGGAAAGTCCGAACGGCAAGCCACTGCTGGTGGTGGGTAACGAGGTAAGCGGCACGACTGCCATCTTCGGTATCGACGTCATCACCTTGCCCTGAGCGCACGCACGCGCGCGTACGGCCTCGCACCGACGGTCCGTGACCACGGTGCGAGGCTGGCACCCTCGTCCGTCGCGGGATGGACGCCACGGGTGTCGCCATGCAGCTTTTGCACCGATTGTTCGCCGGCCGGCAGTCACGCTGGCTCTTGTTGGCCTGTCTGGGTACAGGGTGTCTGCCGCTCGCCGGCTGCGCCAGTGCGGCGAGTGGCGAACGCATGACCGTTCCCATGACCGCCGTCGCCGGCCTGCAGGCGCCACCGGCCCTGCATCACCGCATCGCCATCGGCCAGGTGGTCGGTGGGCATGACACCAACCCGCTGTGGATGTCGAAGGTCGGCAATCCGGAGTTCGCCCGGGCCCTGCGCGATTCCCTCGCCGGTGCCGGCTTGCTGGCCGAGGGGCCGGCGCCGGGCGCTTACGTGTTGTCCGCCAACCTGCTGCGCCTGAAACAGCCGGTCTTCGGCTTCAACATGAAGGTGACGGCGACGGTGGAGTACGAACTGCGCGAACGGGCGAGCGGCCTGCCGGTGTTCCAGACCCAAGTGGCGACGCCTTACACCGCCGAGATGGGAGACGCCTTTCTCGGAGTGGAGCGCCTCCGGCTGGCCAACGAGGGCGCGATCCGGCTCAACATCCAGCAATTGATCGCGCAGTTGGTCGAAACATTTGCCGGCTATCCACCCCCTGAGTTCGGCGAGGGCGCTCCGGTCCGCACCGAACCGGCGCCTGCCAACCCCGACAGCCCGCAACCCCCATAAACAAGAATCATTCTTGTTGACTAATGCGAATGATTCGCATTAACATAGAGTCCTCCGACATCGAACCGTTCGCAGGACTCTACGCACATGCACTCACGCCTTTCACTCGGCACGCTGGTCGCCCTTTCCCTGGGGATCGGTGCCGTCTCGACGGCACAAGCCAATCCGACCCCGGATCCGGCTGCCATCGAGCACCCCAGCCCGCCACTGGCCGAGGTCATCGTCGTCGGCGACCGCAGCCGCCGGCTGACGGTTCCGGGCGCCGCGGACAGCCTCGAGCGTGCGGATCTGGAAGGCGCACACGTGCTCTCGGTGAATGAAGCCCTGCGCAAAGTGCCGGGAATCTATGCGCGCGACGAGGAAGGCCTCGGACTGCGCCCCAACATCGGCGTGCGTGGCCTCAACCCGACCCGCTCCTCGAAGATCCTGTTGCTCGAGGATGGCTTGCCGCTCGCATACGGACCGTACGGCGACAACGCCACCTACTACCATCCGCCCGTCGACCGCTTCGAGCGCATCGAGGTGCTGAAAGGCTCGGGTCAGGTCCTGTTCGGGCCCCACACGGTCGGCGGCGTCATCAACTACATCACGCCCGCACCCCCCGCCGAACTCTCGGGCCGTCTCGACCTTGCGGGCGGCTCGCGCGCATTCCGCGAAATGCACGGCGAGGTGGGCAATACCTTCCAATGGTTCCCTGCCGGCGAGACCGGCGTGCTGCTGAACGGGACCTGGAAGCAGAGTGACGGCACCCGTGCCAACACCCGCTTGGAGCAGGGCGACCTGAACCTCAAGGTGGTGCAGACGCTCTCGTCGACCCAGCAACTGACCCTGCGGCTCAGTGCGCTGCGCGAGGACTCGCAGGTGAGCTACAGCGGCCTGACGCTCGCCGAATATCTTGCGGATCCGCGTGGCAATCCGTTTCGGCACGACAGCTTCGTGCTCGATCGGCAGGCCCTCTCCGTCACCCACGGGTGGCAGCCCGCCTCGGGGCTGACGCTGACCACGTCGCTCTACTACACGGCGTTTCACCGCGACTGGTGGCGCCAGTCCAGCAACAGCGGTCAACGACCGAGTGATGCCAGCGACCCGCGCTGCGGCGGCGTGGCCAACCTCGAGACCACCTGCGGCAACGAGGGTCGGCTGCGCGAGTACAGCACGCTGGGCCTCGAGCCGCGGCTCGCATGGCGCGGCTCGCTCGGCGGTCTCGAGACCGAGTTGCAGGTCGGTGCGCGAATCCATCGCGAGACCCAGGACCGCTTGCAGATCAACGGTGACACCCCGACCGCACGCACCCCTGGCAGCAGCGTGAATGGCGGCCTCCGCGAGGACAACTCCCGCGACGTGCAAGCACGCAGCGGCTACGTGCAGTGGTCGCTGTCGGCCGGTTCGCTCACCGTGGTCCCCGGTGTCCGCTACGAGCACATCCGTTTTGCGCGCAGCAACCACCTGACCGGTGCGCGCGGCGAGACCACCGTCTCGCAGGTGATTCCCGGCTTGGGCACGGTCTGGCAGGTGGATGACCGCCTCAGTTGGTTCGCCGGCATCCATCGCGGCTTCTCGCCACCGCGCGTGGAAGACGTCATCACGAATGCCGGTGGCACCGTGGACCTCGGTGCCGAGCGCTCGTGGAACACCGAATTGGGGATGCGCTTCCGGCCGCTTCCGGGACTGTCGTTCGAGGCGACCGGTTTCCGCATGGACTTCGCCAACCAGATCGTGCCGGCCAGTGCGGCCGGCGGGGCTGGTGCGACGCTCACCAGTGCCGGTCGTACCTTGCACCAGGGCATGGAACTGCTGGCCACGTTCGACCGTGCCAACCTGTTCGGCACCGGCTGGAATGGCTGGACGCGGCTTGCCTGGACATGGCTCGACGACGCGCGCTATCTCGGCGTGCGCAACTCCACGGTCACTGGCTTTACCGGTGTTTCGGTCAGTGGCAATCGCCTCCCTTATGCACCGCGGCATACCGGCACCTGGTCCGTCGGCATCGAGGGCCCGCGCGGCTTCGGGGCCCAGTTGGAACTGGCGCACACGGGAGCCATGTTCGGTGACGACCTCAACACGGTGGCGCTCACCGCCGATGGTCAACGGGGTCGTCTGGGGGGCTACACGGTCGTGAACCTCGCTCTCAACCAGTCCTTGATGGAAGGGCGTCTGCAGGTCCATCTCGCTGCCAAGAACCTGCTCGGCCGCGAGTACATCGCCGACCTCTCCCGCGGCATCCTGCCGGGGGCACCGCGACAACTGCAGGCGGGGTTCTCCTTCGGTTGGTGAAGCCCCGGCGCGCGGCGCGCCGTATCATGGCGGGCCATGAGCCAGTTCATCCTCGCCCTCGACCAGGGCACCACCAGTTCGCGATCCATCGTCTTCGACCACCACGGCGAGATCGTCGCCGTGGCCCAGCGCGAGTTCGCGCAGCACTTCCCCGCTTCGGGCTGGGTGGAGCACGACGCGAACGAGATCTGGGCCACGCAGTCGGCGACCATCGCCGAGGTTCTCGACAAAGCCGGGCTCCGCCCGGAGCAACTGGCCGCCATCGGCATCACCAACCAGCGCGAGACCACGGTGGTCTGGGACCGGGCAACGGGTGAGCCCATCCACCACGCCATCGTCTGGCAGGATCGCCGGACCGCCGACCGTTGTGCAGCCCTTGCGGCAGCCGGCCATGAGGCAACCGTGACGGCCACGACCGGCCTGCGCCTGGATCCTTACTTCTCGGGGACCAAACTGGCCTGGATCCTCGATAACGTACCGGGGGCACGCGAACGCGCGGCGCGTGGCGAGTTGGCTTTCGGCACCGTCGACAGTTGGTTGGTGTGGAAGCTCACGGGCGGGCGGCATCATGTGACCGATGCCAGCAATGCCAGCCGTACCCTGCTGCTCGACCTGCGGACGGGACAGTGGAGTCCGGCGATGCTGGCCTTGCTCGACATCCCCGCCGGCCTCCTGCCCACCCTGGTGCCCTCCTCCATCGATGCCGCCTGGACAGGACCGCGACCGATGGCCCGCTGGGGCGACGCCAGTATCCCGATTACCGGCATCGCCGGCGACCAGCAGGCGGCCCTGTTCGGGCAAGCCTGCTTCGAACCGGGCATGGCCAAGAACACCTACGGCACCGGATGCTTCCTGCTGATGAATACCGGCGCTGCGCCGGCCACCTCGCGACATCGACTGCTGGGCACCGTCGCCTGGGGTCTGCAGGACGCAGCGACCCACCGCACGGCCCTCACCTACGCCCTCGAGGGCAGTGTCTTCGTCGGCGGGGCCGTGGTGCAGTGGCTGCGCGACGGTCTCGGAATCCTCGAGCGGTCGGCAGACGTCGAGGCACTGGCAGCGAGCGTCCCCGATACCGGCGGCGTGTACTGCGTACCGGCCTTCACTGGCCTCGGCAGCCCCCATTGGGATGCGGAGGCCCGCGGTCTGCTGATCGGTCTTTCGCGTGGCACCGGCCGCGGCCATATCGCCCGTGCCGCGCTGGAAGCCATCGCCTTCCAGAGTGCCGAACTGCTCACCGCGATGCAGGCGGATGCACCCGAGCCGTTGCGCGAGTTGCGCGTTGATGGCGGGGCTACCGCCAACAATCTGCTGATGCAGTTCCAGGCCGACCTGCTCGGCGTCCCCGTGGTGCGTCCGCGCATCACCGAAACCACCGCCCTCGGGGCGGCCTATCTTGCCGGGCTCGGCGTCGGCTATTGGCAATCGACCGCGGAAGTCGCCAGCCATTGGCAAGTGGATCGCCGATTCGAGCCGACCCTGCCGCGCGACCAGGTGGCGGCGCGGCTGCGTCAATGGCAACGGGCCGTCGACCGCGCCCGCGACTGGCACCGCGACTGACCATCGGCACTGCATCATTCCCGGGACACGGACTCCATGACTCCACACTCCACCGGCCTGCGCGCCATCTTCCTCGACTTCGCCTCGCTCGGTGATGGTCTCGACACGTCGCCGATGGATCGCGTCGTCCCGGGAATCCGCTATGTCGACGACACGCCGGTGCACGAGGTGCAGGGTGCCATCGCGGGAATGGAGGTCGTGCTGCTCAACAAGGTTCGCATCGATGCCGCCTTGATGGCGGCGACCCCGACCTTGCGGTTCATCGGCTTGACGGCGACCGGGGTGAACAACATCGACCTCGAGGCGGCGCAGGCGCGCGGCATCGCCGTCTGCAACATCCGCGACTACTGCACGCGCAGCGTCGCGCAGCACGTGTGGGGCGCGATCCTCACGCTGACGCATCACCTGCGCGAGTATGACCGCGACCTCAAGGCCGGGGAGTGGCAGCGCTCGGTGAGCTTCTCGATGCTGCGCTATCCGGTGCGGGAACTCGCCGGACGCACGCTCGGCATCGTCGGGCATGGGGTCCTCGCCAGTGGCGTCATCCGCGGGGCGGAGGCCTTCGGAATGGAAGTCATCGTCGCCGAGCGCCCGGGCAGCCGGCAACGGACCCCGGGGCGGGTACCGTTCGAGGAAGTCCTGCGACGTGCCGACGTCCTCTCGCTCCATTGCCCGCTGACGCCGGCGACCACCGGCCTGATCGGCGCCGCCGAGCTGGCGCAGATGAAGCCCGATGCCTTGCTGGTCAATACCGCGCGGGGCGGACTGGTGGACGCGGCGGCGCTGGCCGCTGCCCTGCGTGCCGGTCAGCTCGGAGGTGCGGCCATCGACGTGCTGGCGGTGGAGCCGCCGGTGGATGGCAACCCACTGCTCGCACCCGACATTCCCAACCTGCTGGTCACCCCGCACACCGCCTGGGCTGCGGTGGAATCACGCCAGCGTGCGCTCGACCAGCTGGCCGGTCATCTGGCCGCGTGGCAGCGCGGGGAAGTCTCCGGACGGGTGGTCTAGTCTGCGGCGACCCTGCGCCGGCGCTGTCGCCCGGGCCGCTGGCGGTACTGGACAAATGTCTTTTCATTGACACTGTGTCAACGAGACGGCATGCTGCAGCCATGTCGTACCTTGCCGAACGCCGCGAAGAAGAGAAGGAACGCCGCCGGCTGGAGATCATCGAGGCCGCGGAGCGCCTCTACGCCCGCCAGGGCTGGGATGGTCTCACCATGGACCAACTCGCCCGCGAGGCGAGGTTGTCGCGGGCCCTGTTGTACGTGTACTTCCGGGATCGGGCAGACCTGCACCTCGCCATCGTCACGCGTGCCTTCCGCCTGCTGCAGCAGCGCTTCCACGAGGCCGCCGCGCGCGCCGCAACCGGCCTCGATCAGGTGCAGGCGATCGGTCGCGCGTACATCGCCTATGCGCACGAGTTTCCCTACTATTTCGACGCCTGCTCGCGTTTCCAGGCGGCGCGTCATCCCGAGGATGGCAGTGTCGAACTGAATGCTTGCGCGCAAGCCGGTGACGCAACCATCGCCGAGGTGGTCGCCGCCCTGGAGGTGGGTCGCCGCGACGGCTCAATCCGCGCCGACCTCGGACCGCCCGCCTCCACGGCCACGGCACTGTGGGGATTCACTCACGGCATCCTCCAGCTGATGGCGACGAAGTCCGCCGAACTCGCCCGCCAGGGCGTGGCCCTCGACCAGTTCGCGGACCACTCGCTGCAGTTGCTGCGTCACGCCCTGCGCGCCAACCCTCACCCGAATCCGGGTACCTGAGGCCTTCATGCTCCTCCGTTCCACTGCCTTTTTCGTCTCCGGGATTGGACGCCCGTCCAATCGCTGGATACCTGTCCTGCTTGCCGCCACCCTGGTGGCACCCCTGTCCCCGAACGCCGTGGCCGATTCGCCGACCGCCGGTACCGCGGACACCTCCCTGTCACGTGTCACCGACAGTCTGGTCGCGGAGGCGCTGGCTGCGAATCAAGGCTTGCTCGCGGAGCGTGCGGTGGTGGCAAGGCGGCTCGCCGAACTGGATCGCGCCCGCGCCCGCTATCGCCCCTCGCTGGACTTCCAATCCCGCTACACCCAGGCCGATGGCGGACGCACCATCGAGTTTCCCCTCGGCGACCTCCTCAACCCGGTGTACGAAGCCCTCGATGCGCAACTGGTGGCACAGGGTCGTCCGCCGCAATTCCCGCGCGTTGCCAACCAGCAGTTCAACTTCTTCCGCGAGCGCGAACAGGAGACGACCCTGACATTGAGCCAGCCGCTCTACGATCCCCGCCTCGGTGCCGGACGGGACGGTGCCAATGCCGAACTCGCTGCCGCTGAAGCAGGCGTCCAGGCTTTCCGGCAGCGCCTGGTGCGCGACCTCAAGCAGGCGTATTTCCAGTGGCTGCGGGCGCGTTCGGGCAGCGTGATCCTCGACGAAACCCGCCAGCTCGCCGCGGAAAACTTGCGCATCAATGACAGCCTGTTCGCAGCCGGCAAGGTCACCGAGGACCGGGTGTTCCGTGCGCGGGCCGACCTGCTCGAGGTCGAGCAGCAACTGCTCTCGATGCGCAATTCGGCCAGCCAGCTGCAGACCTACGTGAACCTGTTGCGCTCCCGCCCCGGCAATACACCGCTGCCCGAAGCCGTGCCCGCCAGCCAGGACCTGGCCATCGCCGACGGACGCGAGCTCTCCGCAGAGGTGCTGCAACCCGAGGCTGTGGCGCGTCGCGCCGAGTTGCGTCAACTGGATGCGGCCATCGCGGGCGCGAAAGCCGGCGGACTCGCTGCCCGCGCCGCTTTCCGTCCGCAGGTCGGCCTCCAGCTCACCACGGGCATCCAGGGAACGCGGTACGGCTTCTCGGCCGACGAGCGCTTCGCGCTTGCCTCGGTGGTGGTGAAGTTCAACCTGTTCGCCGGCGGAGGTGACGCCGCTGGCATCGCCGCGGCCAGCGCGCGCCTGCAGGAAGCGCGGGCGCGCCGTGAGGATGTGGACTATCGGGTACGGATGGAAGTGCAACAGGCCGTGGAAGACTTCCTGGTGCAACGTGCCGCACTGCGCACGGCCGAGCAGCGCCTGGTGGCGGCCGAGGGCGCCTTCCGCATCGTCGCACGCAAACGCGATCTCGGTTCGGCCAACCAGGCGGAATTCATCGATGCGCGTCGCACGCTCACCGAAGCGAGATTGAACATCGACAACACGCGCCTCGCGGCGCTCGCCTCGCTGGCGCAACTCGACTACGCGCTGGGCCATCAGGGCCCGGAGGAAACCCTCCCATGAAATCCGCCCGTTCCTGCCGCCTGTTTGTCCTCGCCAGTCTGGTCGCACTCGCGGCCTGCCGCCCGGAAGCCGCGGAGGAAACACCGCCGCGGGCAGTCCGCACGCTGGCCGTGGGCACCGCCGTGCTCACCGAGGAAATCCGTGCGGTGGGTTTCCTCGCGCCACAGGACGAGGCACGCCTGTCGTTCAAGCTCGGGGGTGTCATCGAGAACATTGCCGTCGAGGAAGGACAAGCCATCCGCCAGGGCCAGCTGCTGGCGCGCCTGCGGTCCACCGAGGCCGAGGCCGCCGTCGCGCAGGCCCGCGAGGCCGCAGCCAAGGCGCGGCGCGACCTCGCCCGTGGCGAGCAGCTGTTCGCCGACGGCGTGGCGACGCGCGAGAACCTCGATGACTTGAAGACGGCTGCGAACGTCGCCGCGGCACAACTGCGCAGCGTGGAATTCAATGCCTCCTTTGCCCGCATCACTGCGCCTTCTGCCGGCGTCGTGCTGCAACAGTTGGCCGAGCCGGATGAACTGGTCGCGCCGGGCCAACCGGTCCTGGTGGTCGGCGGCACGCAGCAAGGCTGGGTGGTCAAAGTCGGCGTTGCCGACCGCGAGGTGGTGCAGTTGCAGCGCGGTCTCCGCGCGCGACTGCGAATCGATGCCTTCCCTGGACGGGAGTTCGCCGGGAGCATCCGCACCATCGCGCGCGCCGCGGACCCGGCCACGGGGACCTTCCAGGTTGAAGTGGCGCTGGAGGAAACCCTGCCGGCGTTCGCGCGCGGCCTGGTGGCCAACGTCATCCTGCCGCGCCGTGCGGAGGCGGGCAGCGAACCCACCCTGGCCCTGCCCAACACCGCCTTGCTGGAGGCCGGCACGGACACGGCCGCCGTGATGGTGCTGCGCGCTGACCGTGTCCAACGCCGTCAGGTACGGCTCGGGCGGATCGTCGATGAACAGGTGGAGATTCTCGGTGGACTGGAAGCCGGCGAGCAGGTCGTCGTCGAAGGGGCCGCCTTCGTCAGCGATGGCGATCGCGTCACCGTCCGGGCGCGGGAGTAGACCGTGCGCGTCTGGACCTTCGCGGTACGGCAGTGGCAATTCACGCTGGTGATGTTCGGCCTCCTGACGGCGGTCGGCATCAACAGCTACGTGAACATGCCGCGGGCAGAGGATCCCTCCTTCGCGTTCCCGGCCGTCACCATCACCATCGGCTATCCCGGCGCCGATCCGCTCGAGATGGAGCGTCTGTTCGTCGAGCCGATCGAGGAAGGCCTGAACGAACTCGATGACGTCAAGGACCTGGTCAGCAGCTCCTGGGACGGCCTGGCGCTGGTACACGTGCAGTTCCATTACACGAGTGCCGATCCCGAGAAGCAGCAAGATGACGTGATCCGGGAATTCAACCAGATCCGTGCGCGACTGCCGCAGGACATCCCCTATCTCGATATCCGCCGTGCCGGCCCGGCGCGGGTGAACATCCTGCAATCGGCACTGGTCAGCGAGACCGCCAGTTGGCACGAGATGCAGCGCTGGGCGGAGGAACTCGAAGAACGCCTCGAGCGGGTGCCGGGTATCCGCCAATCGGAAACCTGGGGCTATCCGCGGACGGAAGTGCGCGTGGCCGTCGACCTCGAGCGTCTCGGACGCACCAGCGTGACGCTGCAGCAGGTGGCGCAGGCAATCCAGGGCGAGAACGCCAGTGTTCCCGGGGGTGCCGTGGATGCGGGCCTGCGTCGCTATGACCTCAAGACCACGGGATCCTATCGCTCGCTGCGCGAGATCGAGGATACGGTCATCGGGGGTGCGCGCGGGCGAATCGTGCGGCTGCGGGACGTGGCGACGGTCAGCTGGTCGACCGGCGAGCACAGCTATCTGGCCCGTCACAACGGCAAACGGGCGGTATTCGTCACTGCCAGCCAGAAGGACAACGAGAACATTTTCCGCGTGCGCGCCGGGGTCGAGGCGGTATTTGCCGAGTTCGCACGCGATCTCCCGAAGGACATCCGCTTCGAGTCGGGTTTCGACCAGTCCCGCAACGTCGATCGACGGCTCACCCGGCTCGGCCAGGACTTCGCGATTGCGATTGCGCTGGTCCTGATCACGCTGCTGCCGCTGGGCTTGCGCGCGTCCGGCGTGGTGATGCTGTCCATTCCGCTGTCGCTGGCGATGGGCCTGTCGGCGCTCTACTTCTCCGGCTTTTCCCTCAACCAGTTGTCGATTGCGGGGTTCATCCTCGCCCTCGGCCTGCTGGTCGATGACAGCATCGTGGTGGTGGAAAACATCGCGCGCTTCATCCGCCAGGGCCACAGTCGCCGCGAAGCGGCCATCCTCGCCACCGACCAGATCGCGCTCGCCGTGCTGGGTTGCACGGCCACCCTCCTGTTCGCCTTCCTGCCGCTGTTGTTCCTGCCGGAGGGATCGGGTGCCTTCATCCGCTCGCTGCCAGCGGCAGTGATGATGACCATCGTCGCTTCGATGGTCGTGGCCTACACCATCATTCCTTTTCTCTCGTCGCGCCTGTTGCGCGATCCGGTGAAGTCCGGCGGCGGCCGCATGGAGCGCTTCGATGCGTTCGCCGACCGGCTGCTGCATGCCACCATGGCCACCATCCACCGCATTTACGGGCCGGCGCTCCGCTGGGCGCTCGCCCGGCCGCGGCGGACGCTGGCCACCGCCGGCGCCGTGTTCTTCGGCTCCATCGCCCTCGTGCCGGTAATCGGCACAAGTGTTTTCCCCGCGGCGGATGTGCCGCAGTTCCTCATCCGCGTCGAAGGCGAGGATGGCGCGAGCATGGCGGACACGGACCGCGCGCTGCGCTTCATCGAGGCGGAACTGCGCCAGCATGACGAGATTCGCCAGTGGTTCACGAACGTCGGTCACAGCCAGCCGTTCATCTACTACAACACCTTCCCCCGGGGCACCTCGGCCGACCTCGGCGAGGTACTGGTCGAGTTGAAGGAGTTCGATCCGCGCCGCTCGCCGCAGCTGTTCGACGAGTTGCGGCAGAAGTTCAACGGTTATCCGGGCGCCCGCATCACGGTGAAGCAGTACGAGAACGGCCCGCCCGTCGAGGCGCCGGTTGCCATCCGCATCTCCGGTCCGGAGCTCGATACCTTGCGCCGTCTTGCCGGCGAACTCGAGACCTTGATGCGCAGCCAGCCCGGTCTGCGCGACATCAGCAACCCGGTGCGCCGCCTGCGTACGGACCTCAGCCTCGGCATCGACTCGACCAAGGCCGCACTGCTCGGGGTTGCGCCGGTGGAAGCCGACCGGACCGTGCGCCTCGCGGTGGCCGGCCAGCCTGCCGGGCAGTTCCGCTCGCCGGATGGCGAGGAATACCCGATCATGCTGCGGCTGCCCATCGAGGAGCGGGCCACGCTCTCCTTGCTGCCGCAGATCCGGGTCAATACGGTGACCGGGCAGCAGGTGCCACTGGCACAGATTGCGGCCCCACACTTCGAGACCGCGCCGAACGTGGTGAACCGCCGCGACCGCGAGCGTCTGGTGACGGTCTCGGCCTTCACCGAAACCGGTTTCACCACCAGCAAGGTGACCCGCGAACTCCTGCAGCGGATGGACCGCGAGTTCCGCCTGCCGCCCGGGTACAAGATCACCGTGGCCGGCGAGGTCGAGGCCCGCCAGGAGGCGTTCGGCGGTATCGGCACCGCATTCCTGGTGGCGGCTTTCGGCATCCTCGCCGTGCTCGTGCTCGAGTTCGGCAGTTTCCGCTCCACGCTGATCGTCGCCACCGTCATCCCGCTCGGCGTCACCGGAGCCCTGCTGGCGCTGCTGGTCACGGGGTACACGCTGTCGTTCACCGGGCTGATCGGGCTCCTCGCCCTGCTCGGCATCGAGATCAAGAATTCGATCCTGCTGGTGGACTTCACCAACCAGTTGCGGGCCGAGGGCAAGGGACTGGACGAGGCCATCGAGGAAGCGGGCGAAGTGCGCTTCTTCCCGATCCTCCTCACCTCGGCCACGGCCATCGGTGGCCTGATGCCACTCGCCATCCAGGGCTCGGAACTCTACTCGCCGTTGGCCATCGTCATCATCGGTGGCCTGCTGTCCTCGACCCTGCTGGCGCGCCTGGTGACGCCGGCGGTCTACAAGATGCTGCCGCCCGAAGTGAAGCTCCGCTCCCTCGCACCCTGACCGGGGCGAATATCGACGGTCTCGGTGTTCGGGTCGAACACGATGAGGGCCTCGCCGCGGCGCAGTTGCCGTTCGACGTGCGCGACCTTCTCGTCGAGGGTGTATTCGCGGGCGCCGTAATCGGTGCCCTCGCGCAACACGAAAGCCTCGATCACGGCTCGCAGCAGGTCGGGAGCAAGCTCGTCGACCGGAATGGGGACCGGATCCGCCGGCGGTTGCCCGGGCGTCTCGTGCCCCGCGTCGGCAGCGCTCACGACTTCATCGTCGCGGCCCGCGCCAACACGGCATTGACCGCCTCGATTGCCGGGATGCGCGTCGAGCTGCGCCGCCACACCGTGCCGACATCCCGTCCCGGCTGCGGCCCGGTGAAGGGCTTGGTCACCAGGGTCTTGCCGGAAGCGAACGGGCCTTCCGCCGCCAGCTGCGGCAACAGGGTGATGCCCATGCCGGAGGCCACCATCTGCCGGAGGGTCTCGAGGCTGGTGGCGCGGAAATCCGTCTCCTCGTCGACCTGCAGCAAGCTGCAGACCTCCAGCGCCTGGTCGCGCAGGCAATGGCCGTCCTCGAGCAGCAGGAGTTTCTCGCCGGCGAGGTCGGCCGGCTTGACCGCGGTCTGGCGCGCGAAGCGGTGGTCAGGCGGCGTGGCCACGAGAAAGGGCTCCCGATAAAGGCTGCGGGTCTCGAAGCCATCCTCGTCGACCGGCAGGGCCAGCACCCCCATGTCGATTTCGCCAAGCCGCAGCTTCTGCAGCAGCACCCGGGTCTGGTACTCGAACAGCAGGACCTGCAGTTTGGGCAAGGCCTTGCGCAGCCGCAGCATGACGCGAGGCAGGAGATAAGGTCCGACGGTCGGAATCAGACCGATGCGCAGTTTGCCCGCCAGCGGGTCGCGCGAGAGTTGTGCCAGCTCGACGATATCGTCCGAATCCCGGATGACCCGCCGGGCGCGTTCGACGACCTGCTCGCCCGCGGCAGTCAACGCCACGTTGCGTGGCTGCCGCTCCACCAGGGCGACACCGAGGTAATCCTCCAGCTTGCGGATCTGGGCCGACAGGGTGGGCTGGCTGACGAAGCAGCGCTCCGCCGCCTTGCCGAAGTGCCGCGTATCCGCCAGGGCCACCAGGTACTTCAGGTCGCGCAGGTTCATCCCCCACCTCTCGATTGTCGGAATCTATCGCCGTGATGGAGATAATCGATTGGAACGATAAAGGGGCGGGTGGCATCCTGCAACCACTGGCCGGGCACCTCCCATCCCCCTTTATCGCCCGGCCTGACTGGCCCGCGGGTTCCTGCATCGCGCAAAGGCGCAGGAGCACCGCGGGTATTTTTTTGGCGCGAAGGGCTCAGGCGAGCCGGGCACGCAGGTCGTAGGTGCCCGCACCGGTCACCTCGACCTCCAGGAACTCGCCCACCCGGGCGGCAGCCAGCGCCCGGGAGCCGCGGATCCGTACCACCCCGTCGATGTCCGGAGCGTCGGCATAGCTGCGGGCCAGTACCGTGCCGCCCTCGATGCCATCCACCAGCACGGTCAGCCTGCGCCCGATCTTGGCGCGCAAGCGAGCGGCACTGATTGTCGCCGCCTTCTCCATGAACCGCTCGTAGCGCTCCTGCTTCACTTCCTCGGGGACCGCACCGGGTAGCGCATTGGCGGGCGCCCCCTCCACCGGCGAGTACTTGAAAGCGCCGACGCGATCGAGCTGCGCCTCGTCGAGCCAGTCGAGCAGGGTCTGGAACTCCTGCTCGGTCTCGCCGGGAAAGCCGACGATGAAGGTGCTGCGGACAGCGAGATCCGGCACATCGCGTCGCCAGGCCTGGAGCCGGGCCAAGGTGTTCTCCGCATGGGCCGGGCGCTTCATCCGCTTGAGCACGGTCGGACTGCCGTGCTGGAAGGGAATGTCGAGATAGGGCAGCACACGTCCCGCCGCCATCAGCGGGATCACCTCATCCACGTGCGGGTAAGGGTAGACGTAGTGCAGGCGCACCCACAGGGGCTGGCCGTCGCCGCCCGGGCTCTCCGCCAATTGGCCCAGCTCGCGGGCCAGGTCGATGAAGCGCGTGCGCACTTCACGGCTGCCCCACTGTTCGGTGCGGTACTTGACGTCCACCCCGTAGGCGCTGGTGTCCTGGCTGATCACCAGCAACTCGCGGACCCCGGCATTGCGCAGGCGGATGGCCTCGTTCAGGACATGCGGCAGCGGCCGGCTGACCAGGTCGCCACGCATCGAGGGGATGATGCAGAAGCTGCAGCGGTGATTGCAGCCCTCGGAAATCTTGAGATAGGCGTAATGGCGCGGCGTCAGCCGGATACCCTGTGGGGGCACCAGGTCGAGGAACGGATCGTGGGCCGGCGGGAGGTGCTCGTGGACTGCCTCCATCACCTCGTCGAAGGCATGCGGACCGGTGATGCGCAGCACCGCGGGATGCCGCTCGAGAATCTGCTCCGGACGGGCACCGAGGCACCCGGTGACCACGACCCGACCGTTCTCGCGCAGGGCCTCGCCGATGGTGTCGAGACTTTCGTGGACCGCATCGTCCACGAAGCCGCAGGTATTCACCACCACGAGATCGGCCTGGTCGTAGGTGCCGACCACGTCATAACCCTCGGCGCGGAGGCGCGTGAGGATCTGCTCGCTGTCACTCGTCGCCTTGGGGCAGCCGAGGCTGACGAACCCGACGCGCGGGATGCCTGCCGAGGGGGCCTTCCGGTATCCTTCGCTCATGCAACTGCCCTTCGTGAAAATGCACGGCCTCGGCAACGACTTCATCGTCTTCGACGAGCCGACCGACGCCCCCCTGCCGGATGCCGACACGCTGCGGGCCTGGGGCGACCGCCATCGGGGCATCGGCTTCGATCAGGCGCTGGTGCTCTCGCCCCCGCGCCAACCGGGGACGGCAGTGTACTACCGCATCTTCAACAGCGACGGCCAAGAGGTCGAGCAATGCGGCAACGGGGCCCGCTGCGTGGCTGCCCTGGTCGCAAGGCGACTGGGCCTCGGGCCCGGCGAACTCACCATGGACAGCCCGGCGGGATTGGTGCATGCCCGCCTGACCAGCGACGGCCAGGTCGCCGTGCGCATGGCGGTGCCCAACTTCCATCCGGCGGCGCTGCCCTTCACGGCCAGTGCCGAGGCGGCGTTCTATCCCCTCGAAGCCGGCGGCACGGTGGTGGACATCGGGGCTGTCAGCATCGGCAACCCGCACGCCGTGCTGCGCGTCCCGAGCGTGAAAACCGCCCCGGTCGACCGCCTGGGGCCCGCCATCGAGAACCATCCCCGCTTCCCGCGACGAACCAACGTCGGTTTCATGGAGGTGGTCGATCGCGGTCATATCCGCCTGCGCGTGCACGAGCGCGGCGCAGGCGAGACGCTGGCCTGCGGTACCGGGGCCTGCGGCGCCGTGGCTGTGGGTCGTCGGCACGGGCTGCTGGAGGCGACCGTCCGCGTCGACCTGCCGGGCGGCACCCTCGTCGTCCGCTGGGAAGGCGAGGGTCAACCCATCTGGCTCACCGGACCCGCCACCACCGTTTTCGAAGGATCCATCAGCGCATGAGCACCGTCCCCGGGCGATCCGCCGCCGAATTGACCGAGGCCGAGGTGGCCGCCTTCCTGCGGCAGGATCCCGGCTTCTTCGACCGCCATGCTGCCCTGCTCGGGCAGTTGCGTCTGCCGCATGCCCGCGGTACCAGCGGCACGGTATCGCTGGTCGAACGGCAGGTGGAGACGCTGCGCACGCAGAAACGCGAGCTTGAGGGCAAGCTGCACGATTTCGTCGCGGTGGCCCGGGAGAACACCCGGCTGCAGGAGCACCTCCATCGCTTCGCCTGTGCGCTGATCGGCGCGCGGACGCTGCCGGCGCTGGTCGAGGCGCTGGACCGCAGCCTGCGCGAGGACTTCGGCGTCCGCGAGTTCACGCTGGTCCTGCTGCAGCGCCCGGTGCCGGAGCTCGCTTCGGCCCGATTGCGCTTTGCCACGGCAGCGGAAGCCGCCCAGTGCGGACTCGACACTGTCCTGGCACAGGCGGCGCCGCGCTGTGGCAACCTCCGCGATCCGCAGCGCGAATGGCTGTTCCCTGCCCATCCGGGGGCGATCGCCTCCGCAGCCCTGGTCACCCTGGGCGGCGGCCGGCATGGCTTGCTGGCCTTGGCGTCGGAGGATGCGGCCCGGTATCACCCCGGCATGAGTACGGATTTCCTGACCCGACTCGCGGAGCTGCTCACCGCCGGCCTCGACGCGACCACCGGCGCGACGACCTGAACCGGTCGCCCCCCGCAGGCCCATGAATCTGCCGACCGCGCTGGACCACGACTTGCTGGACCGCTTCCTGCGCCACCTGTCGCATGAGCGCCAGGTTTCCCCGCACACCGGCGATGCCTACGCCCGCGATATCGGCGCGCTGGTGGCCTACGCGCTGGCACAGGGTATCGCCTCCACCGAGGCTTTCAGCGAAGCCCATATCCGCGACTTCGTCGCCGAGAGCCATCTGGGCGGCCTGTCACCACGCTCGCTGGCGCGGCGTCTCTCGGCGGTACGCAGCTTCTGGCGCTGGCTCCAGCGTGAAGGCCTGGCACGCCACAACCCGGCCGCGGAAGTGCGGCCGCCGAAAGCCGGGCGCCGCCTGCCGACCACGCTCGACGTGGACCGGATGAACCGTTTGCTCGCGCCGCCGACCGAAGAGGACCCCGTCCGTACCGCGTCCGTGGACCCGGCATTGGCAGCCCGCGACCTCGCCATCATGGAGTTGTTCTACTCGAGCGGGCTGCGCCTCGCGGAGCTGGTCAATCTCGACCTCGGTGACATCGACTTCAACGAGCAATTGGTGCGGGTGCTGGGCAAGGGTCGCAAGGAGCGCATCGTGCCGGTGGGCGGTCCCGCGCGACGCGCGGTTTTGGCTTGGCTGCAGGCACGTCCCGGATTCCTGCCGGGCGGCCTCGAGGCTGCAACACGCCCGCTGTTCATCGGTCGGGGCGGGAAACGCCTGACCCCGCGGGCCATCCAGTTGCGGGTGAGCGCCTGGGCGAAGCGCCAGGGACTGGACGTGAACGTCCATCCCCATCTCTTCCGGCATTCCTTCGCCACGCATCTGCTCGAGAGCAGCGGGGACCTGCGGGCAGTCCAGGAACTGCTGGGCCATGCCAACCTGTCGACCACGCAGGTGTACACGCACGTCGATTTCCAGCACCTCGCCCGCGTCTACGAAAGCACGCATCCACGCGCCCAACGCCGCAAGCAAGGCGGCTAGTCAGCGGCGGTCCAGTCGCGCCGCGTTGGCGGCGAGCAGATGGGCCGCGGTATAGAGCAGGCACAGCACCACGGTGGCCCCGACAATCCCGACCCAATGATCACCGGGCGGCGGGGGCAGGGGCTCGGGGAGGTGCGTGAGTGCTGCCAACAGGGCAGCCAGCGTCGCCAGCAACAGGTTGCGGACGACCATCCAGCCGGCGATACGCTGGCGCCCGCTGAAGCCGTGACAGCCACAGTCGATGGCCTCGCGGCCACGCCCGAGGTTGATGGCGATTGCGAGTCCGTAGAGCGTCAGCAGGAATGCAGCTCCCCAGGCGAACGGGGCCGGTGGCATGGGTGGCGACAACAACCCGGCCAGCACCAAGGCCTCGGCTACCACCAGCGTCGCGGCTGCCGCAGGCACCAGCGGGGCAGGCAGCACCCGATACTGCCCGACGGCGGTGATGAACTCGCGGAACCCGCGCGCCTTGTGCCAGAGCCCGGCGGCGAACAGCGCCGCGAGACAGGCCCTGGCCACCCAGGCCAGGGAGCGGAGGAAATCCGGATCCTGGAGGTCCTGGGCCATCAGTTGACGCGCCGATGGCCCTGCCAGTAACGCTCGCGCAACTTGAACTTCTGCAGCTTGCCGGTGACCGTGCGCGGCAAGGCCTCGACGAAATCGACGGAGGTGGGGCACTTGAAGTGCGCCATGCGCTCGCGGCAGAACTCGATGACTTCGCGTTCCGTCGCTGCGGTGCCCGGACGCAGCACGACAATCGCCTTGGGCGTCTCACCCCATTTCTCGTGCGGTACGCCGATTACCGCGCATTCGGCGATGGCAGGATGCCGATAGAGCGTGTCCTCGATGTCCGGCGAGCTGATGTTCTCGCCACCGGAGATGATCACGTCCTTCTTCCGGTCGACGATATGGATGTTGCCGACCGCATCGCAGACGGCGAGGTCACCGGTATGGAACCAGCCATCACGGATGCAGCGCGCCGTCTCCTCGGGCTGCTCCCAGTAACCGGCAAACACCATGTTGCCGCGGGCACAGACCTCCCCGATGCTCTCGCCGTCGCAGGGGACCGGTCGGTCCTCGTCGTCGAGCAGCACGAGCTCGACACCGATGCCGGGCACGCCGGCCCGGGCACGCCGTGACCAGTCCTCGTTGGCAGTCGCATGATCGGGCGTGGAAATGGTGAGCAGCGGCGCCGTTTCGGTGAGGCCGTAGATCTGCATGAAGTCCCAACCCATCTCGCGCTCGAGTCGCTCGATGAAGGCGGCCGGCGGCGGCGCCCCGGCCACCGTGACGCGCGGCTTGACCGCGAGCACGTAATCGCCGCGCTCGGGGAAGTCGAGGAGGGTGCGCAGCACGGCAGGCGCCATGCAAGCGAAGGTGACCTGCTCGTCACGCAGCAGGCGGTAGATGTCCG
>JBJTPC010000337.1:0-7562 GCA_046074905.1 Gammaproteobacteria bacterium | reverse complement strand
GTCTTCCAGCCGATTTCCTTGTTGACCAGGTCGTCGGACTTGAAGCTGAAGGGGATACACCACTGGCGCGCACCGCGGCTGACCGCGCCGGTGGTCGGGTCGGTGACCACGGCCGGCAGCTGGCAGGACGAGCCGCGGTTGAAGCCGCCCGGACGATAGCCCTGCGACCAGGTGGCGTACAGCAGGATGTCGTCCGAGGCCTTCCAGCTCAGGTTGACACGGCTGCGGAAGCCGTCGGCAGTGTTCTGGTTCTCGGCCTGGTTGTCGACGTTGGTGCCGTAGGGCGCCACGCCGTTGGCCGGATCATTGCACACGCCGGTGACGGTGGAGGTGCCGAGCACGCCCGGGGCGCTGCCGCCCTGGTAGTTCTTGCAGTAGAAGCTGCCCATGTTCGCGCCGAGCATCTGGTTCTTGATGTCGTAGTAGCGCGTACCGACGGTCAGCGTCAGGTTCTCCATGATGTCGAAGTCCACGGAGGCGAAGGCCGCCTTCTGCGTGTACATGCGCTGGAAGTCGTTGAAGAAGCCGACCGTCTCGTTGCGGCGATAGCGATGATTGACGGACGCGCTCTGGAACTTCAGGGCGACCGACGGGTCGAGGGCCAGGAAGCAGCTGCCCGGGCCACCGATGGTGCACTCGGGTACCGACTTGTACTGCCAGTCGGTGGTCGCGAAGATCTCGCGCTTTTCCCAGAACAGGCCGCCGACCGCACGGATACGGCCTTCCTGCGACGTGCTGAGGCGGATTTCGTGGCTCTGCGAGACGCTGTCGTTCCAGTCCAGCCACTGCGACTTGGGGGTGTAGCACTTGTTGACCGAGGCGCCGGAGAAGCCGGTGCACTGGTAGTAGGTGCCCCACACGCCGCGCGCGTAGTTGGTGTAGTCACCCTGCTGGTAGGCGTTGCGGGTGAGGTAGGCGCCGCTGTACACGAGATCCAGCGATCCGACCTTGCCGTTGACCGTGAGTGCCGTGTTGGAGAACTTGTCCTCGGTGAAGGTGTCCGAGAACAGGTTGACCTGCAGCTCCTGCAGCGGTTTGCCCTGCACGGTGCCGGTGGCGGCGGTGGTGCAGGTGGCGGCGTTGGTCGGCGTCGGGCAGTCCGAGGCGAACGGGTGCTGGTAGAACACGCCGCCGACATCCATCTGCTGGTAGGACTGCGTCAGCAGCACGTTCCAGTCGTCGTTGATCTCGTGGGCGATACCGACACGGATACCCTTGTAATCGACCGTGTTGATGTCGCGGGAGGCGATGTCGTAGTTGTTGACCACCACCGAATCGGTCGGCACCGTGCCGCCGGTGCGGCGGGCGAAGCCGAGGTCCGTGCCGCGACGGGTGAAGGTGCCCGGCACGTTGTCGATGTAGCCACCCTTGCTGTCGGTGTAGATGACCGCGCGGATGGCGGTCTTCTCGCCGATCGGCAGGTTCAGGACGGCGGTGACGTCGCTGTTGTTGTCACCGTGGGCCGTCGTGCCGTAACCGGCCGACACGGAACCTTCCGTCACGCCCAGCTTCGGCTTGTTGGTGATGTAGCGCAGCACGCCCGCCTGGGCGCCGGCGCCGAAGAGCGTCCCCTGCGGACCCTCGAGCACTTCGATGCGCTCCAGGTCGGCAGCGTAGACGTTCAGGTTACGGCCCGGGATGGACGTCGACTGCTCGTCGAGGTAGACGGCAACGTTCGGCCACTGGCCGACGGTGCCGGAGCCCTGCGTGCCGCCCACGCCGACGGCGAGACCGCGCATGTAGATGTTGCCCTCACCCGGACCGGCCGAGCCGAGGGTGACGTTGGGCAGGTACTTGACGAAGTCCTCGACCGTGCTGACCTTGAGCTCGCTCAGGGTCTCGCCCGTGAGGGCCTGGATCGCGATGGGCACGTCCTGGATGTTTTCCGCGCGACGCTGCGCGGTCACGACGACTTCTTCGAGTCCGACCTCTTCTTCGGCCGCGTAAGCCATCGGTGCGGCCTGCACGGCCAGCACGGCGGCGACCGCCGCGGAAAGCTTGCGATTCATCTGCATGAGTCCCCCAATCGGTTGTTGCTCAAAGCCTGCCCGAGGCTAACGACAGTGACGTCGCCGCGACAAGCAAAAAAAACCATCACAAGGGCAAAACCCCTGTCACGGCGCCGAATATCACCCGATTCCCGCGGCCGCGCAAGCCGGATGAGAAAATGTCGCACAAATACAACGGCGGTGAACATCAGGGCATGCAGAAATGGCATGCCCCCATGGAGGCGGGTTTCTTCCCACCGTCATGGCCAATCTAAAAAAGGCATTGGCGAGGCCGCTCCCATGCCTTCATGATAAAGGCCTTCACTGCCGCTGGATGTCCCGCGCCCGCATGAACAAGGTCCGGATCGATCGACGCTGGCTGCCGTTGAATGCCCTGCGGGCGTTCGAGGCCGTGGCCCGCCACGGCAGTTTCACCGGGGCGGCGAACGCCCTGCAAACCTCCCAAAGCGCGCTGTCCCGCCACGTGATCGCCCTGGAGGGGCTGCTGGGGGTGCCGCTGTTCGACCGCCGCCCGCACCAGCTCCAGCTCACTCCGGCCGGCAATCATCTGCTGCCGGCCGTGGCCAAGGCCTTCGACCGCCTCGAGTACTCCATCGACGAGATCCGCAGCGCCGATGCGCCGAAAATGCGCACCCTCGTCCAGATGCCACCGAGCTTCGCGGTCCATCTGGCAGCGCCGCTGCTGCGGGATTTCCGGCGGCAGAACACCGACATCGAGATCGATCTGGTCAGCCCGTACGGCGTCGGCCTGACCCCGCATGATGTGGATGTGGCGGTGGTCTATTCGCGACCGACCGTCACCAATCGCGTCAGTGATCTGCTCTGGCCGGTCAAGGTAGGCATCGTCTGCCACCCCGATCTGGTCCAGCGCCATCGGGGCGCCGATCTGGCCACCTTCATCCGCGAGAACGAGCTGATCCACATGCGGCTCGAGGGCCAGCCGCGCCACCATTTGTGGGCGCAGTTCGCCCGGCTGCTCAACCTCGGCTCGGTAAGCGTCGAGCGCGGACTGGTGTTCGACACGGAGCTGCTGTCTGTCCAGTACGCATTGAGCGGGGAAGGTCTGGCCCTGATCGACCAGCGGCTGTTCCGGGAGTATCTCGAGAGCGGCCGGCTGGTGAGCCCTTACGACACGCTCCTCGACGATGGTTTCGGCTATTACCTCGTCACCGATCCAGAGGCGCTCGGGGATCCTGCCGTCGCGCTGTTCCGTTCCTGGATGATCGAGCGTTTCGGTCCGGGCTCCCTCCCGCCCCCCCTCTCCTCCCCTGATCCTGCCGTCCCGACCCCGGAGTCCTGACCCATGACCGACGCCGATTCGCGTCCGGGCCGCCGCGCCCCTTCCCGCCGTCGGGGCGCCGGCGAGGCCGCTCCCCCCGCCGCCGAGCGCTCGCTCGCCTACCGCCAGCTGGTGAACCCCTTCGAGCCGATGAAGGTGTTCTCGACCGACCAGGTGGAGGCGATCCACGAGGCCGCACTCACCCTGCTCGAGACCCAGGGCAACAAGGTGCTGTCGGCCAAGGGCCGGGCTGCCTACCGGGCCGGCGGCGCGGAAGTCGACGAAGACACCCAGGTGGTGAGGCTGCCCCGCGAGCTGGTCGCGAAGGCACTGGCGACCTGCCCGTCCGAATTCACCTTCCACTCGGTCAACCCGGACCTGCACATCCGCCAGGGCGGACGCCACGTCTGCTTCGCGCCTACCTCGGGCCCGCCGAACATCATGGATAGCGCCGGCGGACGCCGCGCCGGCACCTTCGAGGACTTCACCAACCTCATCAAGCTCTGCCAGCACTTCGACGTCATCCACACGCTGGGTGGCGCGGTTGAGCCGCAGGACATCCCGGTACATGTCCGCCACCTGGAGATGACACGCGCGCAGTTGCTGCTGTCGGACAAGGTGCCGTTCGTGTTCTCGCGCGGCAGCGGACAGATCGCCGACAACTTCGAACTGCTGCGCCTCGCGCATGGCTTCACGCCCGAGCAGTTCCGTGCCACACCGGTCACCTGGACCGTCATCAACACCAATTCCCCCCTGCAACTCGACATCCCGATGGCGGAGGGCATCATCGACTTCGCCAATGCGGGGCAGGTGCTGATCATCACCCCGTTCACGCTCGCCGGCGCGATGGCACCCGTGACCATCGCCGGCGCGCTGATGCTGGCGCATGCCGAGGCGCTGGCCGGCATCACGCTGGCGCAGATGGTGAACCCCGGCACACCGATGATCTACGGCAGCTTCACCTCCAACGTGGACATGAAGTCCGGGTCTCCCGCGTTCGGCACGCCGGAGTACGTGAAGGCCAGTTTCGGCGCCGGCCAGTTGGCGCGCCACATCGGCCTGCCCTGGCGCTCCTCGAATGCGACGGCCTCGAACTGCCCGGATGCGCAGTCCGTCTACGAGTCGCAGATGAGCCTGTGGGGCGCCCTGATGGGTGGCGCCAACTTCATGCTGCATGCCGCCGGCTGGCTGGAGGGCGGACTGACCACCTCGTACGAGAAGTTCATCCTCGACGTCGAGATGCTGCAGATGTTCGCCGAGTCCTTCCAGCCGGTCGGCGCCACCCCGGCAGACCTGGCGCTGGAGGCGGTGGCGGAGGTGGGTTACGGTGGCCACTTCTTCGGCTGCGGCCACACCATGGAGCGCTACCGCAACGCTTTCTACACGCCGCTGGTCTCCGACTGGCGCAACTACGGCACCTGGCTCAACGACGGCGCGGCCACGGCCACCGAGCGGGCCAGCCGGATCTGGCGGCAGTCGCTCGACAGCTACCAGGCCCCGGCGCGCGACCCGGCGCGGGTGGAGGCCATCCACGACTTCGTCGCCCGACGCATTGCCGAAGGCGGCGCTCCGCCGGTGACCTGACAGGCCGGTCGATGCACCGGAAGCCGGTCACCTTGCGGTTGATCCATAAACGCTTATTCCATCCAGTACGAGTGGAGCAGTCATGCGGAATCATGTGAGAGCAGTGGTCATCGGCGGCGGCGTGGTCGGCGCCAGCGTTCTCTACCACCTGACCAAGGCCGGCTGGAAGGACGTGATGCTGATCGAGCGCGCGGAGCTCACCGCCGGCTCCACCTGGCACGCGGCCGGCGGCATGCACACCGTCAACGGCGACCCCAACGTCGCCAAGCTGCAGCAGTACACGATCAACCTCTACAAGGAGATCGAGGAGATCTCCGGGCAGAGCTGCGGCATGCACATCACCGGCGGGCTGATGCTGGCCGGTACCCCGGAGCGCATGGACTGGCTGAAGATGACCATCGCCCGCGGCCGCTACCTCGGCATGGACCTGCAGGAGCTCTCCGTCGCCGAAGCCAAGAAGATGTACCCGCTGCTCGAGGAGTCCTGCTTCCTCGGCGCCGTCTACGACCCGATCGAAGGCCACGTGGACCCGTACGGCGTGACGCACGCCTACGCCAAATCCGCGCAGATCGGCGGCGCCGAGATCATCCGCAACAACCGCGTGCTGGACACGAAGCAGCGTGCCGACGGCACCTGGGACGTCATCACCGAGCAAGGCACGGTGCACGCCGAGCACGTGGTGAACGCCGGCGGGCTGTGGGCCCGCGAGGTCGGCCGGTTCGTGGGGCTGGAACTGCCCATCCTCGCCATGGAACACCAGTACCTCATCACCGAGGACCTGCCGGAATTCGTCGGCCAGAAGGAACAGTTCCACGTCATCGACTTCGAGGGCGAGATCTACATGCGCCAGGAGCGTGGCGGCATGCTGATCGGCACCTACGAGCGCGCAGGCGTGCCCTGGTCCACGAAGAACACGCCCTGGGACTTCGGCCAGAACCTGCTCCCCAACGATCTCGAGCGCATTGCGCCCAGTCTGGAGGTGGCCTTCCAGCACTTCCCGCGTCTCGGCGAGATGGGCATCCGCAAGGTGGTGAACGGGCCGTTCACGTTCTCGCCGGATGGCAATCCGCTGGTCGGTCCGGTGCGCGGCCTGCGCAACTACTGGGTGGCCTGCGGCGTGATGGCCGGGTTCGGCCAGGGCGGTGGCGTGGGCCTGACGCTCGCCAACTGGATGACGGAAGGCGACCCGGGCGCGGACGTGTGGGCGATGGACGTGGCGCGCTACGGCGGCTGGGCCACGCGCGCCTACACCAATACCAAGGTGCGCGAGAACTACTCCCGCCGCTTCCGCATCCGCTTCCCGAACGAGGAACTGCCGGCCGCGCGCCCGCTGCGCACCACGCCCGTCTACGAGCGCCTGCAGGCCGAGAACGCCGTGTTCGGCGACTACTGCGGCCTGGAGCACGCACTGTGGTTCGCGCCCAAGGGCACGCCCGCGGTCGAGGAGTTCATGTGGCGCCGCTCGAACGCGCACGCCAATGTCGGCAACGAATGTATTGCGACGCGTGATGCCGTCGGGCTGCTGGAGATTTCCAACTACGGCAAATTCGAGATCACCGGTCCGGGCGCCGCCGAATGGCTGGGCACGGTGATGGCGAACAAGGTGCCGGCCGTCGGTCGCATCACGCTTTCGCCCATGCTGAACCCGCAGGGCCGCCTCATCGGCGACTTCACGATGTGCCGCACCGCCGAGAACCACTTCTTCCTGGTGGGCACCTACGCGGCCGAGGTCTACTACCTGCGCTGGTTCGAGCAGCACCTCGGCGCCTTCGAGGGTCGCGTGCACATCCGCCCCTGCGCGATGGAGTACACGGGTCTCTCGGTCGCCGGCCCGAACAGCCTCGAACTGCTCCAGCAACTGACGGACACGGATCTGTCCACCGGCGCCTTCCCGTTCATGTCGTTCGCCCGCATGGACATCGGCCACGTGCCCGCGATGGTGGGCCGCGTGTCGTTCACCGGGGAGCTGGGCTACGAGATGTGGGTCACCGCCGATTACCAGCGTGCCCTGTACGACTCGTTGATGGCTGCCGGCCAGTCGCTGGACATCCGGCCCATCGGCGGCCGCGCACTGAACTCGATGCGCCTGGAGAAGAGCTTCGGCAGCTGGGCGCGCGAGTTCCGGCCCATCTATGGCGCGTTCGAGGCCAATCTCGGCCGCTTCGTCGACCTCAAGCGGGGCGGCTTCATCGGTGCGGCGGCGGCTGCCGCCGAGCAGGCCAGTGGCGGCGTGCGCAAGCTGATTGCGCTGGACGTCGCGGCGGTGGACGCCGACGCCATTGGCGATGAGCCGATCTGGCACGACGGTCAGGTGGTCGGTTGGGTGACCAGCGGTGGCTACGGTCATCGCACCGGCAAGTCCATTGCGCTCGGCTACGTGAACAAGGACGTGGCGGAGGCAATCGACGGCTTCGAGGTGGAGATCATCGGGCAGCGGCTGGCTGCCACCCGCCTCGCCAGCCCGGCCTTCGATCCGCACGGGCAGCGCATGCGCACCTGAGCGACGGGGTCGCCGACGGCTTTCGGTTAACATGCGGGCCATGGGGGAAGCAGCGGAACCGACAGGGACACTCGCGGTCGCGATGGCGCACGCCGTGCGCTTGCTGGACGAGGATCCGGCGCTGGCCTTCGCGCAGGCGCAGGAGATCCTCGCGAACGTTCCGGGATATCCCCCCGCCCGCCTGCTGCAG
>JBJTPC010000336.1:0-16496 GCA_046074905.1 Gammaproteobacteria bacterium | reverse complement strand
TTCGCGGCGGGCGACCTGCGCGAGTTCACCGTCTCCAGTCGCGGCGAGTTGGCCGACCTGCTCAGCACTCCCGCCGTGCCCGCGGAATTGCGCATCGTCCGCGCCGGTCATTGGGATGCGACTGATCCGGCCACCGCCTGGGCCGCCCTCGCCCGCGACAGCTTCGATGGCAAGAGATCCTTCCAGCCCTACGAGGAAGTGAACTACCCCTCTTTCGACGGCAGGATGATCCAGGGCTGGGTCGTGAAGCCGCCCGATTTCGACCCGGCGCGCCGCTGGCCACTGGTGCTTTACATCCATGGCGGACCGCACAGCGCGTACGGCGCCACGTTCTTCCACGAGTTCCAGGTGCTGTCGGCAGCGGGATACGTGGTGCTGATCACCAACCCGCGTGGCAGCACCAGTTACGGCGAGGAGTTCGCCAACGTGATCCAGTATCGCTATCCGGGGGATGACTACCGCGACCTGATGGCGGGCGTGGATCTCTTGCTGGCGCGCGGCTACATCGATCCGACACGCCTCGTGGTGGGCGGCGGCAGCGGCGGCGGCCTGCTGACCGCCTGGACCATCAGCCAGACCGGGCGATTCGCGGCCGCTCTCGTGGAGCGGGCCGTCACCAATTGGCACAGCTTCGTCGGTACCGCGGATCTCAACCGCTACTTCGCCACCCGCTGGTTCCGCGACTTTCCGTGGCGCGATACGGCGGATTATCTCGCCCGCTCGCCGTTGCAGCAGGTGGACCGGGTGCGCACGCCGGTGTTCGTCATCCACAGCACCGATGATTACCGCACCGCACTCGATCAGGGCCTGCAGTACTACACGGCATTGCGGATGCAAGGCAAGCCGGCGCGCCTCGCGATTTTCCCGCAGTCCGCGCACGGACTCAGCCGCGAGGGGCGACCGTCCCAGCGCGTACGGCGCCTCGAGCTGATTCTAGAGTGGTTCGGGGAATACGCGCCCGGAGGCGGCCGCTGAGGACGCCCCAGAGCGTCGCCCCGGGGCGCGGCCTGGCCGTCAGCCCGCGAGCAACTGCCGGACGTTGCCCCAGATCGCGGCGATGATCAGCGCAATCACCGGCAGGACCGACAGCACGAAACCGACCTCGCGCTGCGACGGATCGGCGACGTAACCGCGCAGGTAGAGCACGCGGCCGAGCAGGTACACCGCCACCGCCACCGCGGTGATGGTGGCCCCGAGCGTATCCACGGCCAGGTAGGCTGCCGGAATCAGGAGCACCAGCAGCTCGAGGGTGTTCATTTGCACGCGGTAGTAGCGGTCGAACATCTCGTGCCCGGTTGTGGCCGGCGCTTTCACGCCGTACTTGCCACGAGCGCGCCCGACAAGCACGCCGAATGCCAGGGCCTGCAACAGGGTCAGCGCGATCGCCAGATTCAGCCAGTTCATGGGTACCCCCTTGTTTGATCCAGCGGCAACGCTAGCACGGGCGCTCGGCGAGGTGCGCAAGATTCGGGTCGCGAGCCGACCGCCCGCTCGCTAAAGTCCCCGCATGGCCGCGCTTCCCCGAAACCCCGACAGTACCGACCACTTCCGCCGCATCGCGGTGGCGCTGCGTTATCTCGACCTGCACTTCCGCGAGCAGCCGACGCTGGCCGAGTTGGCCGATGCAGCCGGTTGGAGCGTTGCGCACTTCGATCGTGTGTTCCACCGCTGGGCGGGCATCACGCCGAAGCGATACCTGCAACAACTGTCGCTCGAGGCCGCCCGGAGCGAGCTCGACCGGGGCGCCTCGGTGATTGCCGCTGCCTGGTCCGCAGGGCTCTCCGGTGGCAGTCGGCTGCATGACCTCTTCGTGACCCTCGAGGGCATGACCCCCGGCGAATACCGGCAAGGAGGGGCGGGACTCGTCTTCTGGCACGGCACGGCGGCCTCGCCGTTCGGGCTGGTCTTCGCCTGCGGGACGGAACGCGGATTGTCGCGACTGGCATTCGTGGAGAACGAGCTCGCGGCCCGGGGCGAGTTCGCTACCGCGCAAGCGTGCTGGCCGGCGGCACGGTGGCTGGCGACCCCGGCCCGGGCACGCCGGTTGGTAAGTGAGGTCTGGGGGAACATGCCCGGTCGATGTGCCCTGGCGGTGCAGGGGACGCCATTCCAGGTCCAGGTGTGGCGAGCGTTGCTGGAGGCACCGGGCCCCCGGACCTACGGCCAATTGGCCCATGATCTCGGGCAGCCTCGCGCCGCGCGGGCAGTGGGGCGGGCGGTGGGTACCAACGAGTTGGCCTGGGTGATTCCCTGCCATCACGTGTTGCGTCAGGGTGCCCTGCTCGGGGGTTATCGCTGGGGCGTGGACCGGAAGCGGGCGCTGCTTACCTACGAGCACGCCGCTTCGCTGCGGGGCGGCGGCTAGCCGCGGGCGCGGCGGGTTCCGGCGCGGGCGCAGCAGGGGGCGGCGGCGCGCCGGGTGACGGCTTGATGCCGCCGAACATCGCCGCCTGCACCTGTTGCCAGACCTCGAGATTCTGGCGAGCCAGTTCCGCCATGGCGGCCACCGGGGCCTGCTGCATCAGTTGCGCCAGCTGGGCCTGCGCGGACTGCTGCTGCTGCGTGAAGGCCTCGACGCTGCGCTCGAGGTATCGCCCCATGAACTCCTGCAAGCCGTTGCCGTAGAAGCGGATGATGCTCTCGAGCAGCGTGGTGGAGAGGATCGGTCGCCCGAACTGCTCCTGGTCGGCGATCACCTGCAGCAGGATCAGGCGGGTGATGTCCTCGCCCGTCTTGTCCTCGACCACCCGGACACGCTCACCCTTGATGATCAGTTCGCGGATGTCATCCAGCGTGACATGACGCGATACCGAGGCATCGTAGAGGCGCCGGTTGGCGTACTTCTTGATGAGCCGTTCCTGTGACATGCGCGGACTATACTCTGCCGGTGGTGCAGTGCGTCAATGCGGCGCAAAACGTCCTGCCCGCAAACCCGGTGCCGCCGGCGGATGTCCAGCCAATGTCCAGCCCCCGGGTTACAATGCTCAATCCACCCTGGAGATCCTGATGTCCTTGCAATCGGCCCTTGAGACCCTGCGCGCCCAGTGCGGCCAGGAAACCCACGTCAGCGACTGGCTCCTGGTCGACCAGGACCGCATCCAGGCATTCGCCGACGCCACCGGCGACCACCAGTGGATCCACGTCGACCCGGCCCGTGCCGCAGCGGAGTCCCCGTGGAAGGCCACCATCGCCCACGGCTACCTCTCCCTGTCCCTCTACCCGACCCTCCGCGGCATCGTCGAGGAAGGCAAGCCGCTCTTTCCCGGTGTCCGCCAGGTCATCAATTACGGCCTCAACAAGCTGCGCTTCACCAATGCCGTGAAGGCCGGCTCGCGTGTCCGCGGGCGCTTTGCCGTGGTGGCGGTCGAGGAGGTTTCGGGCGGACTGCAACTCACCGAGCAGTTCACGCTGGAAGTCGAGGGGAGCACCAAGCCGGCGGTCATCGCCGAGGTGCTGATGCGGTTCTACTTCTGATGCGCAGCGCGTTCCCGCTGGTGGCGCTGCTGCTCGCCGGACTTGCCGCCTGCGGCGGTGACGAAGCGGGCGGGCCGGCGCGCGGCGCGGGCCCGGGCGGAGCGGGCAACAAGGGACCCGTGCCGGTGGTGACCGCGCCAGTGGCATCGCGGGGCGTGGCCGACGTGGTCGAGGCCCTCGGGACGGCGCGGGCCGCCGAGGCCGTCGACCTGACTGCCAAGACCAGCAATACCGTCACCGCCATCCGCTTCCGCGAGGGTGCGCGCGTGGCGCGCGGCGCGGTGCTCGTTGAGCTCGACAGCGCCCAGTTGCGCGCCGAACTGGCCGCGGCGGAAGCTGCGCAGGCCGAGAGTCGCAGCCAGTACAACCGCAGCCGCGAACTGGCGACCGCGCGCGTCTTGTCCACCGCCCAGCTCGAGCAGATCGAGGCCACCCTCAAGGCCAACGAGGCACGGGTCGCCGCCGCCAGGGCGCGGCTCGAGGACACGATCATCCGCGCGCCTTTCAGCTGCCGGACCGGCCTGCGCAACGTCAGCCTCGGCAGCCTCGTCACGCCGGGGACGGTCATCACCACCCTCGATGACACCCGCTCACTGCGCCTCGACTTCACGGTGCCCGAGGCCCTGCTCTCCGTGGTCCGGCCGGGCCAGGCCGTCGAGACCACCAGCATTGCCTTCCCGGGACGGACCTTCCGCGGCACCGTGGAGAGCGTGGATTCCCGGGTCGATGTGGCCACGCGCTCCTTCACCGCCCGGGCGCGCCTGCCGAACCCGGACGATGTGCTCAAGCCCGGCATGCTCCTCACGGTGCGCTTGCAGGGACGCGAGGCGCAGTCACTGGTGGTGCCCGAGCAGGCGCTGGTGCCGGAGCAGGGCGAGCTCTACGTCTACGTCGTGCGTGACGGCAAGGCGGAAAAGCGCGCCATCCGCCTGCGCAGCCGCCTGGCGGGCGAGGTCGTGGTCGGCGAGGGCCTGTTGGCCGGCGAGCGCATCGTCACCGAGGGCACGCTCCGTCTGCGGCCGGGGGCGACCGTCATCGAGTCGGGGAATCCCGCTCCCCGCCAGCCCTGACGCCGAGGAGCCCCGGCGATGCGCCTATCGGAACTCTCCATCCGCCGCCCCGTGTTCGCCACGGTGCTGAGCGCGCTGCTGGTCATTCTCGGCCTCGTGTCCATGGCGCGGCTTTCGGTTCGGGAACTGCCCGACATCGACCCGCCGGTGGTTTCGGTGCAGGCGACTTACCGCGGCGCGTCGGCCCAGGTGGTCGAGAACAAGGTCACCCAGGTGATCGAGGACCGCATCGCGGGCGTCGAGGGCATCGACAAGCTGAAGTCCTCGAGCCGCGATGAGCGCGCCAGCATCAACATCGAGTTCAGCCTCGACCGGAATGTCGACGAGGCGGCCAACGACATCCGCGACCGCATCTCGCGCGTGGTCGGCAACCTGCCGCCCGAGGTCGACCCGCCCGAGGTCGCCAAGAGCGAGGCCAGCGCCGAATCGGTGATGTTCATCAATCTCGACAGCGAGAGCATGGGCACACTCGAACTCACCGACTTCGCCGAGCGCAACGTCAAGGACCGGCTCTCGGCTGCGCCGGGCGTTTCGCTGGTCGAGTTGAATGGCTCGCGCCGCTACGCCATGCGGATCTGGATCGATCGCGTGGCGCTGGCTGCACGTGGCCTGACGGTTGTCGACGTCGAGAACGCCCTGCGGCGCGAGAACGTGCAGGCGCCCGCCGGACGTCTGGAGAGCCTGCAGCGCGAATTCACGCTGCGGGCCGATACGGGTTACAACTCCGCCCGCGATTTCGGGCTGCTGGTCGTCGGGCGCGGCAAGGACGGCCATCTCGTGCGACTCGGCGAGGTCGCCGACGTACGCCTGGCGGCGGAGAACGAGCGCAGCCTGTCGCGCTCGAACGGCGTTCCGGGCGTGTCGATGGGGGTGCAGCAGCAGTCCAAGGCGAACACGCTGCTGGTCGCGCGCGGCGTCAAGGAGCAGATCGCCGCCGTGAACGCCGACCTCCCCGCCGGCACCAAACTGGATGTCAACGTCGATCGTGGCCTGTTCATCGAGGCGTCCCTGCGCGAGGTCGTCTACGCGGTGGTGTTCGCGCTGCTGGGCGTACTGCTGGTCATTTACCTGTTCCTCGGGCAATGGCGGGCGACGCTCATCCCGGCGGTCACCATCCCGGTATCGGTGATCGCCGCATTCACGGTGATGTACGCGCTGGGCTTTTCCATCAATGTGCTGACGCTGCTCGGCATCGTGCTGGCAATCGGCCTGGTGGTGGACGACGCGATCGTGGTGCTGGAGAACATCTTCAGACGCCGCGAGCTCGGGCAACCGATGCTGCTGGCTGCCGTCGACGGCAGTCGCGAGATTGCCTTCGCGGTGCTCGCCACCACCGCCACCCTGACGGCCGTGTTCCTGCCGATTTCCTTCCTGCCGGGCAATGTCGGGCGCATGTTCCGCGAGTTCGGCTTCACGGTGGCGGCAGCAATCCTGTTCTCGGCACTCGTGGCGCTCACGCTCACCCCGATGATGGCGTCGCGCCTGCCGGAGGACAGCGCCCATGGCGGACGCGTCGCCGGTGCGGTGAATCGCTTCTTCCAGCGGGTCGCGGCCCGTTATCGCGGCCTGTTCGAGCGGCTGATCGGCCGCGCCTGGCTGGTGGTGGCCGGGACGGTGGCGGTGCTGGTGGTTGCCGCCCTGGCCTATCGCAGCCTGCCGACGGAGTTCGCGCCGAGCGATGACCGCGGCATGGCGTGGATCACGCTGACTGCGCCTGAGGGTGCCAGCCTCGCCTACACCGACGGTTACGCGCGCCGCGTGGAGGCCATCGTCGAGGAAGAGATGGCGCGGCATGGCGACATCAAGCGCTACATCGTGCGCCTGCCCGGAGGCTTCGGTGGCGGCACGGGCGAGGTGAACACCGCGCGGATCATGGTCATCCTCGAGGATTTCGGTCATCCCGGGCGGCGCTCGCAGAAGCAGGTCATCGCCTCGCTCCAGGCGCGGTTGAACGAGTTGGCCGGCGTCCGCACCTTCATCGCCAGTTTCGGCGGGTTCAGCAGTCGCGGTGGCGGCCAACCCCTGCAGGCGGTCATCGGCGGTCCGGACTACATACAGTTGTCGCAGTGGTCGAAGCGCCTGCAGGGCCTCGCCGAGGAATCCGGCCTGTTCGCCAACCTCGATACCGACTACAAGGAGCGGAAGCCGCAGATGCTGGTCGCGGTGGATCGCGACCGCGCCGCGGACCTCGGGGTCTCGCTGCAGGCGGTGGGGCGCACCCTCGAAACCATGCTCGGCTCCCGCATCGTCACCACCTACGTCGACCGCGGCCGCGAGTACAATGTGGTCCTGCAGGCGCGCGCGGGCGAGCGCCGTACGCCCTCCGACCTGCAGAACCTCTACGTCCGTTCGGATCGCACCGGTGCCCTGGTGCCGTTGTCCAACCTGGTACGCCTGCAGGAGACCGCGGGTGCCGCCACCCTGAACCGGTTCGACCGGATGCGCTCGATCACCGTCAGCGCGACGATGGCGCCCGGTCACAGCCTGGGCGAGGGAGTGAAATGGTTCCAGGACACCGTCAGGAAGGAACTGCCCGCCGCGGCGCGCCTGTCCTTCGACGGCGAGAGCCGCGAATACCTCAAGAGCGGCGGCCAGATGTTCGTCACCTTCCTCATGGCGATCGCGGTGGTGTTCCTGGTACTGGCGGCGCAGTTCGAGAGCTTCCGCCATCCGTTGGTGATCATCACCACCGTGCCACTGGCGCTGCTTGGCGCGGTCCTCGGCCTGAAGGCCTACGAGTGGGCCGGCGCCGACGGTGCCACGGTCAACATCTATAGCCAGATCGCGGTGATCATGCTGGTGGGCATCGCCGCGAAGAATGGCGTCCTCATCGTCGAATTCGCCAACCAGTTGCGGGATCGCGGACTCGAGCTCCGCGAGGCCATCGTCGAAGCGGCGGTCACGCGGCTGCGCCCCGTGCTGATGACCAGCCTGTGCACTGCCGTGGGTGCGGTGCCGTTCCTGCTGGCCACCGGGGCGGGTGCCGAACAGCGCAAGCCGATCGGCATCGTGGTCTTCTACGGCACCACCATCTCGGTGCTGCTGACCCTGTTCGTGGTTCCGGCGGTGTACACGCTGGTCTCGCGCAATGCGCGTTCGCCGGAACACGTGTCCCGCCTCATCGCCGCCTTGCGCGGCACCCCGTCCGGGTCGGCGGAATCACGGGAGCCTTGAGGCATGGAGGGTTCCCCGTCGCCCGCCGCGCCATCCATCCCGACCGCAGCCGACGGGTCGCGCAACTTCAAGCGCCTGCAGGCACGCCTGCGGGGGCTCGTGGGCAAGGCGATCGAGGACTACCGGATGATCGCCGAGGGGGACCGCGTGATGGTCTGTCTCTCGGGCGGCAAGGACTCCTACACGCTCCTCGACCTGCTGCTCTCGCTGCAGCGCAGCGCGCCGGTGCGCTTCGAACTGGTTGCCGTCAATCTCGACCAGAAGCAGCCCGGGTTTCCGGCGCAGGTACTGCCGGAATACCTCGGCCGGCTCGGTGTCCCGTTCCACATCATCGAGCAGGACACCTACTCGGTGGTGAAGCGGGTCATCCCCGCCGGCAAGACGCAGTGCGGGCTCTGCTCGCGCCTGCGGCGCGGCGCACTTTACCGCTGGGCGGGTGAGAACGGCATCACCAAGATTGCGTTGGGGCATCATCGCGAGGACATCGTCGAAACGCTGTTCCTCAACCTGTTCCATGGCGGCCGGTTGAAGGCGATGCCGCCCAAGCTGCTTTCCGACAACGGTCGGCACATCGTCATCAGGCCGCTGGCCTACGTGCCGGAGCAGGAGATCGCGCGCTACGCGCGGGCCCGTGCCTTCCCCATCATCCCCTGCACGCTCTGCGGCTCGCAGCCCAACCTGCAGCGGGAGGCGGTGGCGCGTATGCTTGCCGAGTGGGAGCGGGTATCGCCGGGGCGGATCGAGTCGATCTTCTCTGCCCTGTGCAACGTCGCGCCTTCGCAACTCGCGGATGCCGGGCTGTTCGATTTCGCCGGCCTGGATCGGCTGCGGGGCGAGCAGGCACGCGAGCTCACGGACGAAGAGGTGGAGGCGGAAATCGATGGCTGAGCCGGTTGCGGCGGGTTCTCCGGGGCCTTACCGCGGCACCTACTGGGTGCTGCCCGGGCGCCTGCTGGCCGGTCCTTATCCGGGTCGGCCGGATGACGGCGAGACCGAGGAGCGTCTCTTGCGTCTGCGCGAGGCAGGCGTGCGCCATGTACTCGACCTGACCTTGCCGGGAGAGTTGCCCGACTACACCGGCTTCCTGCCCGATCCCTTCGACGAGGAGGCGGTGGATCACCTGCGGCGTCCGATCCGCGACCATGGCGTCCCGGAGCCATTGCAGATGGCCGAGATCCTCGACGAGATGGGCGATCTCATCGAGTCCGGTGGTTGCGTGTACGTGCACTGCCGTGCGGGTATCGGGCGCACGGGGACGGTGGTCGGTTGCTATCTCGCCCGGCTGTTCGGTGATGGCGAGAGGGCGCTCGATCACCTGATGACGCTCTGGCAGCTGAGCGGCCGCCACAAGGACTTCCCCCACGTCCCCGAAACCGTGCCGCAGCAGCGGTTCGTGGGCGAATGGCCCCGGCTCGATCCCCGCGGAGTGCAGCGGTGAACGTCGCGGTCGAGGACACCTCGCGGTGGCTCCTCGGCCCGCTGGCAGGGCGCTACCGTGGCTTGCTGCTGGGTCTTGCCATCGGCGATGCGCTCGGCATGCCGGTACAGCACCGTCGTCCCGGCACCTTCCTGCCGGTCGGCGATCTGGTGGCCGGTGGCCCCTACGACTTGCCGCGGGGCGCCTGGACCGATGACACCGCGGTCCCGTTGTGCCTCGCCGAGAGCCTGTGCGAGGTCGGACATGTCGACCTCCTCGACCTGCAGGCACGGCTCGCCCTCTGGCAGCGCGAGGGTCGGCTGTCGAGCACCGGCCAGTGCATCGGCATCAGCGCGGCGACCGCTCGCGCACTCGCGGCCGCGCAATCCACCGGCGATCCCCTGGCGGCCGCGGCGCACCCGGCCCGCATGGATCGCGAGCCGCTGGGCCGCGCCGGGGTGGCGGTGGCCTTTGCCCATCCGGATCTGGGTCTCGGCATCCGCCTGACGCAGCAGGCCGTGCTGCTGACGCATGCCTCGCTGCTGGCCGTGGAGTGCGCATCCGCCTATGCGGTGCTGCTGGCGGGCGCGCTGCGTGGCTGCACTGCGGCAGATCTGCTGTCGCCGGACTTCGTGCCGGCGGAGCTGCAGCGGATCGGTGCCGAATCGCCCTCACCGCCCGTGCGGCGGCTCCTCGAGGGAGGATGGCAGGACCTGCCTGTTCCCCGGTTGGCCGGGCTGCGGATGGGTGAGGGAGGGTCGCTGGAGGGGCTGGCCGTGGCCCTCGGGGCCTTGCACCGTGGTCGCACCTCCTTCCGCACCGGTGTTCTCTGGGCAGTGAACCTCGGTGGTGACGCCGATGCCAACGGCGCCATCGCCGGGCAACTGCTGGGCGCCCTGCATGGCGCCGAGGCCTTGCCGCGTCCGTGGGTCGAGACCATCGCGGCTGCGGCTCTGCTGACGGATTTCGGGGAACGCCTGCTCGCCGCTGCCCTCGGGCAACTCGCGGTGGAGGTGGCGTAGCACCATGGCGCTGCCACGACGTCCTGCCGGCCCGCGCCGCCAGCCCTCGTGGGTACGCCTCGATGACGAGGACCTGCTCGACCTGCGCTTCTGCGACCTGCAGTTGCGCATCGAGTCCTCGCCCGTCGCGCCCTATGTCGAGCGATTGCACGGCGAACTGGCGGCACGCGGCCTCACCGTGCATCCGCATGTCTGGTTCTCCTCCGAATGGTTTTCGCCGGATGGCATCCCCGGCATTGCGGTGCCGTTCTATCTCGCGCATCCACGGCTGGTGCGGCTCGAGCGACGGTTCCTGCGCGAAGTGGAGGGCGGCAATGCGCCGTGGCTGATGCGCATCCTGCGCCACGAGGCGGGGCATGCGATCGATACTGCCTATCGGCTGCGTCATCGCGCGGACTGGCGGCGCGTGTTCGGCAAGGGCTCGGCGCCCTATCCGACGGCCTACACGCCCCGGCCGGGCAGTCATCGCTACGTGCAGCATCTCGGTCACTGGTATGCGCAGTCGCATCCGACCGAGGATTTCGCCGAGACCTTCGCGGTCTGGCTGAAGCCCCGCTCGACCTGGCGGCGCGACTACGCCCACTGGCCGATGGCACGGGCGAAACTCGAGTTCGTCGATGCGCTGATGCGCGAGGTGGCCGGGACCCCGCGACAGGTGCATTCGCGTGCCTTCGTCGAACCGCTGGCGAGCGAGCGACGCACGTTGCGCGAGCATTACCTGCACATGGCGGCGTTGCGGCGGCTCGGGCGTACCACGCGTGCCGACCGAATCCTCGAGCGCGCGTTCACGCGCGACCCGGCCGCTGCGCGCAGTGCTTCCTCGCTGTTGCGATCCTTCGGTGTCCGTCCCTGCCATGGAATCGCCCGTGAGGCGGACTGCAGCGCCTACGTGGTGCATCAGGTAGTGCGTGCGGCGATCCGGCGCTGCGATGCCCTTGGCTTGCGCGTCCGCGGGCCGGGACGTGTGGCACGTCGTCGGCTGCGTCGCCTGCTGGTGCGCCTGGCACGCTTGACGGCACGTGCACCGGGGCGCCGGGTTATCATGTGAAACTCACATGAAATCGCGCAAAGTCCTCGTCGCCACCCACGAAACCCTGATTCCACCCGAATCGATTGCCGGTCTCGACATGCAGCAGGTCGACGTCTTCCGTGTGGAGTACGACGTGCGCGAAGCCTTGCGGCGCCTGGGGCACCAGGTCGAGTTCGTCGGTATCGGCGACAGCGTGGCACGACTGCGCGAGGCCGTCCAGGCGATGTCGCCCGACATCGTCTTCAACCTCCTCGAGGAGTTCGGCGGCATCGTCACCTACGACCATCACATGGTCGGCGTGCTCGAGTTGCTGCGCCAGCCCTACACGGGATGCAATCCGCGCGGCATGATGATCTCGCGCGACAAGGTGCTGACCAAGCAACTCCTCGCCTATCACCGCATCCCGACCCCGGATTTCCTGGTGTACCGGCGTGGCCGGAAAATCGTGCTGCCGCGGCGGCAGCGCTTTCCCGCTTTCGTCAAGAGCGCCACGGAAGACGCCTCCCTAGGCATTGCCCAGGCCTCCGTGGTGGAGGATCCGGCACGGCTGCGCGAGCGCATCGAGTTCATCCACGCGCAGGTGCAGAGCGACGCGCTGGTCGAGGAATACATCCCGGGACGCGAACTCACCATGGCGGTACTCGGCAACGAGCGATTGACCGTCCTGCCGCCACGCGAACTGCATTTCGGCGCGCTGGCCGAGGACCAGGTACCGATCGCCACCCGCAAGGTGAAGTGGGATCGCAAGTACCAGGCGAGGCATGGCATCCAGCAAATCGATGCCGTGGACTTGCCGGCAGGCCTGGAAGAGCGACTGGCCGCGCTGTCGAAGCGGATCTATCGCGCGCTGCACCTGTCCGGCTATGCGCGCATGGACTTCCGCGTGCGGGCGGACGGTGCGATCTTCGTCCTCGAGGCCAACTGCAACCCGAACCTGGCGGCGATCGAGGATTTCGCGCGGTCGGCGGCGCGTGCCGGCATCGGGTACGACGCGCTCATCGCACGCATCCTCTCGCTCGGCCTCGCCTACCGTGCCGCCTGGGCCGCCTGAGCCTCCGGGACGGGCTCAGCGGCGCCACCGCCGGCAGGTGACTGGAGATACTGCCCGAGCCATCCCAGCACCTCGGCATGCCATTGCAGCGAGTTGGCGGGCTTCAGGATCCAGTGGTTCTCGTCCGGGAAGACGACGAAGCGGCTGTCGATGCCAAGGCGCTGCAAGGCGGTGAAGGTGGCAAGACCTTGCGAGTACGGCACACGGAAATCCTTCTCGCCATGAATCACCAGCATCGGGCTGCGCCAGCGCGAGACCAGCGCCGCGGGGTTGAACTGCTCGTGGTTTGCCGGCACGTCATGGTAGGGGCCGCCGTTCTCCCATTCGGTGAACCAGAGTTCCTCGGTGGTGTAGTACATCGAGCGGGTGTCGAAGATGCCGGCATGGTTGACGATGCAGCGGAACCGGTCCGGCCAGTTGCCGGCAATCCAGTTCATCATGAAGCCGCCATAGGAGGCGCCCAGCGCGCAGGCACGGTCCGCATCGAGCCAGGGATAGCGCGCGGCCGCGGCCGCCAGACCCAGTTGCAGGTCCTGCAGGGGCTTGCCGCCCCAGTCCTGGCTGATGGAGTCCGTGAACGCCTGCCCGTACCCGGGCGACCCGTGGAAGTCGATGAAGACCGCCGCGTAGCCGGCCCCTGCATACACCTGCGGGTTCCAGCGGTAGCTCCAGTTGTTGGCGAAACTCACCTGTGGACCGCCATGGACGATGAACGCCACCGGGTACTTGCGGCCGGGTTCGGCGTTCCACGGCTGCATCACGTAGCCGTGGACCGTCTCGCCATTGGCGCCGCGGAAGCTGAACTGCTCGGTACGTCCCATGCGAATCCCGGCCAGCCTCGCGCCGTTGACGTCGGTCAGGCGGGTGATGGCGGGCAGCGCACCCTGCCGGGATGCGCCACGGGGCAGCGCCACGCGATGGAAATCGGCCGGCGCGGTGAGTGACTGGAGCAGGGTGATGACGGCGTCGCGCCCGACCACGAACTGTCCGGTGGCTCCCTCGCCGGTGAGGCGGGTCCGCGCGCCGGTCCGGGCATCGATGCGGAACAGGGGATGCTGGCCGACGTCATCGGCATTGACCACCAGCGCCTGGCTGTCCGGCGTCCACGCCAGGCTGCCCACGGAGCGGTCCCAGTCGGCAGCAGGCTCGCGTACTTCGCCAGTCGTGAGGTCCAGCAGCTTCAGCGCGAAGCGATCAGCCTCGAATCCGGGGCGGGCCATCGCCACGTAGGCCAGCGTCTTGCCATCCGGCGAGAATGCCGGTTGTCCGTCCCACGCGGGGTTGTGCCCGGTCAAGTTGCGCGGCGTGCCCCCCGCCGCCATCACCTGATAAAGATCGAAATTGGTCGACCAGGCCTCGGCGCGTCCGGCGACACGGATCTGGAAGGCGATGGTGCTGCCGTCCGGGGAGAACGCGTATTCCTCGTTACCTCCCGAGGGCTTGGACGGCACGTCGCCGTCCAGCGGGGCCGACAGGGCCACCGGTGAGCCCGCTGCGGCGCCATCCTGGCCGAGACCGAGGCTGAACAGCACGGACCGCGTGCCATCGGACCAGGTGTCCCAGTGACGCACGAACAGGGCGTCGTAAGTCCGGGCGCTCCCGGCGGGCGGTATCGCGGACGCCTTGAGGGTGCAGTCGACGGGCGCCGGGTCGCCGAGACAGGACCGGTGGATATCCAGCGTCAGCGCGAGACGATCGCCGCGGGGCGAGAGGCGGAAGGTCCCGACTGCGAGTGGCAAGCGGGTGACCTGCGAGGCCTCGCCACCGTCGAGGGGCAATCGCCACACCTGGCTGCTGCCCGATCGGGAGGACAGGAAGTACAGGGAGCGGCCGTCGGGTGCGTAGACCGGATCCGTGTCGTTGGCCTCGTGGCGGGTCAGGCGGACGGGGACGGCCCCGGGGCGCCCGAGATCGAGCGCCCAGAGGTCCATCCGGCCCTTGTTGGCGGCGAGATCCGTATCCCGCTGCGACCAGGCGAGTTGCCGACCGTCCGGTGACAGGGCCGGTCCCGAGAGTCTGGACAATGCCACGAGGTCCTGGGCGGTGAAGCCGCGTGGCGCGGCGCCAGCAGCGGACGCGCCGAGCGCGAGGGCGAGAACGGGTAGCAATCGGGTCATGGCACGCATGGGGATTCCCGGTGAAGGAAAACCCCATTCTAGGCGACGCGCCCGGCTGGAGGAGGCCCGCTAGCGCAGGGCGTCCCGCATCTGGTCGGGAAAGTCCGTGAAGGCACCGTCCACCCCCGCCGTCCGCAATGCCCGGACCAGTGCCGGGAGATCACTGACGCCCGGCGGCAGGTCGTCCGCACGCAGGGTGTAGGGGTGAACCACCAGGCCGACGGCGTGCGCGGCAGCCACCAGTCCGGTGGGCTGCGGCGGACGGTCCGGCGAGAAACGCAGCACCTGCGGACCCCAGGGGCCGAGGCCATCGGCAATCGCCGCCACCTCGCGCAGCCCCGCGGCGGTCAGCAAGTAATCGTAGTCGGTGGGGGCTTCCTGCCAACTGTTCTCGCCCACGAGTTGCACCAGCTTGAGGTCGCTGCCGAGAGACAGGCGGATCCGCTTGAGTTCGGCGAAATCGAAGCACTGCAGGAAGGCCCGGTCACTGCGGCTGCGGTAGCCGTGGCGGGCGAGGGCGGCAAGAATGATGGTCGCGGCATCGATGCCCTGTTCGCGGTGCCAGGCAGGACTCTTTACTTCGGTGTAGACGCCCACTTCGCGGCCCTGCCGCTTGCCCAGCGTCGAGTTCAGGCCACGGATGAAGGCCAGTTCCTCGTCCAGCGTATGCAGCCTGAAAGGCACCGCACTCGGCGGAAACCGTCCGGCACGGGCCGCTGTTCCACCCTCGGCGGTACGTTCGTGGACCACGAGGGTGCGCAACTCGGCCCACGTGAAGTCCGCGACGTACCAATGGCCGTCGGCGCGTGCCCGGTCCGGGAAGCGCTCGCGAACGTCGGTCATGTCCTCGAGCGTGAGATCGTGTGCCACCACCGGGACGCCATCCCGCGAGATCACCACGTCCTGCTCGAGATAGTCTGCGCCCTGGGCATAGGCGAGCACCTTGGCCTCGAGCGTGTGCTCGGGCAGGTAGCCCGATGCGCCGCGATGCGCGATCACCAGCGGGGCCGCGGCGGGCGTCACCGGGAGTCGCGTGGTGGCGGTGTTGGGCGAGGCGCGGGAGGCGTCGGACCCGGGCGCGCTGTCGGGCATGGCGAGGTCACTCCAGGTCAGGATCAACAACCAGACTGCGAGGCATGGCCAGGGTCGTGGGGCGCGCCGGGTTGCCTCCTGGCGCAGGGAAGTCATACTCGCCGCCGTCATGCATTACTCCGCCCTGTGTCTGGACCTCGACGATACCCTGTGGCCGGTCGCTCCCGCCATCCTTGCGGCGGAGCGCGCCACCGCGGAGTTCCTGCTGAAGCATCATCCCGAGATGGCGCCCCCGGACGGTGCCCCGGAATCGGTGGTGGCGGTGATGCGCCGCTGGCGAGAGGCTGTTTCCCGCCATCATCCGGATCGCCACCAGGACCTGACCTGGCTGCGTACCGAGGCCCTGCGCCTGCAGGCACTGGAGGCCGGTCACGACGCGTCCGCCGCGTCGGCAGTGGCCGAGAAGGTGTTCGAGGTTTTTTTCGCCTGGCGGCACGCCGTGCAGCCCTACCCGGACGTTCCCGGAGCCCTGACGCGCCTGGCGCAGCGCTTTCCGCTGTTCGTGCTGAGCAACGGCAATGCCGAGCCGGCCCGCACCCCGCTCGGCCACCACTTCCGGCACGCTTTCTCCGCACGCTCGCTGGGGGTGGCCAAGCCGGATCGCCGCGCTTTCCTCGCAGTGGCGGCACAGACCGGGATTGCCGCGGAGGCGTGGTTGTACGTGGGCGACGACCCGCATGCGGACGTGGTGGGGGCGCGCGGGGCCGGCATGGGCACTGCCTGGATTCATCGGCGGGAAAAGCGCTGGCCGGAGGAGTTGCCGCGCGCTGACCACGAGTTCGCTGATCTGGCCGAGTTGGCGGATTACCTGCTCGGACCTGACAGGGACTGACCGGCGGCCGCTGCCGCACCCGGTCACTTCTTGGGCGGCACGCCCTTTTTCATGGCAATCCACTTGGAGAGTTCGCGGAGATCGCGCTTGGGACGCTTCTCGCGTTCGCCCGTGTAGAGGACGCCACTCTGGTAGGGGTTGTAGCCATAGGCCAGCCCCTTTTCGTTGATGGTCAGATCCTGGACGATGGGTTCCTCGGCGACCACCAGGTCGTCCA
>JBJTPC010000335.1:0-9203 GCA_046074905.1 Gammaproteobacteria bacterium | reverse complement strand
ACGTGGGCATGGGATGCCCCGGCGTGGGCACTGAAGCCCCGTACACCGAAAGACCGCGGAGTTTCATGGCGATCAGCATCGATTTCATCGGCCGCGGCCCCAAGCGCCGCAGGAGATCGGCCACGAGTCGCGCCCGAAGGCTGGGGCGAAAAGACTCGATGATTGCCGGGGACAGTCCCCCGGTGCGTTCCCAAGTGCGTGCCTGGTCCTCGGCCGCCTCTGCGAGGGCGGTGAACAGGGAGCGCTTGGCCGGTTCGGGTTCGCATTCCACCAGCACGCGGTACAGCCAGGCGGACTGCCGCTCGTGGAACCAGCTAGCTTCGGCACTCTCGTTTGACATGGACAACCTCCGGAGCCCGCCGCTCCGGCGAGGCCATCAGGGGAATTCAGTGGGCCCCAGTGGCAAGGATACGCCGCAGATGGCGCGCGAGCCCGACTTCGGCCTGACCGACCTCGAGAATATCCACGGCGCCTCCGCGCAGCGCATCGACCGCACCGGGGACATCGTCTTCATCGTCGAGGCAGATCACCTCGACCGTGCCGGCCTTGCGCAGGCGACCGAGCAGTTCGCGCAGGGAGAGATCCGGCGCCTTCGGTGCCAGCAACAGGAGCCGCGTGCGGGCGCCCTCGGCATCCCCGAGCATCGCCGCCCCGGAGGCGAACACCCGCGGCTGCACCGCGTAGGGCTGCATCCAACGCAGGAATGCCGAGCCGAGACGCGGATCCGCGGTGATCAGGCTGACGACGGGGAAGGGGATGGAGGACACGAACGACCTGCCTGCCGGGGTCTGGGAAATCCGGCAGGAGGGTCAGTTTGTGAGGGGGCAAGCGGGTGCGCCATCGCGGATTTTACGGATGGGACGGATTCCCGGCCCGCCGGGGAGCCGCTTCAGACGACGGGATCGTCCCCGGCGGCAATGACCATCCGCACCAGGTGGGCCAGCGACGAAGCCTCCATTTTTTCCATCACGCGGGCGCGGTGGATCTCGAACGTGCGCTGGCTGACGTTGAGGTCGCCGGCGATCACCTTGTTGGCCTTGCCGGCAGTGACGAGGTCCAGCACTTCTCTCTCGCGCGGGGTCAGTTCGGCGATTCGGGCGCGGATCGTGTCGCGCGCATGGAGGCCGGCACGGTTCTCGCGGTCCTTCTCGAGCGCCTGGTTGATGCGGTCCAGCAAGTCCTGGTCGCGGAACGGCTTCTGGATGAAGTCGACGGCGCCGTGCTGCATCGCTTCCACCGCCATCGGCACGTCGCCATGCCCGGTGATGAACACCACCGGAATCATGGCGTGCATGGCGTTCAGGCGTTCCTGCAACTCGAGACCACTCATGCCGGGCATGCGGATGTCGAGCACCAGGCAACCCGGGCGATCCGCGTCGAAGCGGTCGAGGAACTCCTGGGCCGAGGCGCAGGTTTCGACCGGCAGTCCCACGGACTTGAGCAGGAGACGCAACGAGGTGCGCACCGCCTCGTCATCATCGACCACGAACACGGTGGCAGGCTTTTCCTTCATGAGTGACTCTCCGCTGGATCAGTTTGCTTCGCCACCCGGCATCGCGCCGAGGGCTGGTAAGGTGAAGTGGAAGGTGCAGCCACCGCCGGGCGTGGGTCGGTAGCCGAGCCGTCCGCCATGGGCACGGATGATGGACTGGCTGATGGCGAGTCCAAGGCCGGTGCCCGTCGGCTTGGTGGTGTAGAAAGGATGGAACAGGCGCTCCGCTGCCTCCGTCGAGAGCCCATGCCCGTGGTCGATCACCGCGAACTCGACCACCGGTACGTCTCCGGGATCGAAGCAGCCGATGATGGTCACTTCGCGACGCGCATTGCCGGTTGCCACCGTGGCATCGATGGCGTTGCGGACGAGATTGATCAACACCTGCTGCAGTTGCACCGGGTCCGCATTGATCGGTGGCAGCGACTCGGGCATGTCGACCACCAGCACGACGTCGTTGCTGCGCGCGTCCGCCTCGAGCAGCAGGCGGGACTCCTCGACCAGTCGCAGACAGTCGACCGCCTCGTGCCGGACCTCGCGGTTCTTCACGAAGGCCCGCAGTCGACGAATCACCTCACCTGCCCGCAGGGCTTGCGCGGTCACTTGCTGGAGGGTTTCCTCCAGATCTGCGCGCTCGATGCCCTCGGGGCGGGCGAGCATTCGAGTGGCGGCCTGGGCGAAAGTGGCAATCGCGGTCAGCGGTTGATTGATCTCGTGGGCGAGACCCGCAGCCATCTCGCCCATGGTCGACAGGCGTGCGAAGTGGGTGAGCCTTGCCTCCGATTGCCGGGCGGCTTCCTCGGCACGCTTTCGTTCGGTGACATCGTGCAGGGTGCCGGTGGCCACGCGCGCCGCGCCTTGTTGGCCGAACTGCACACGCACGTCGAGACTGCGTACCTCGCCATCACCGCGCAGGATCCGGCAGACGGTCTCGAGGTCCGCATATTCCGCCGCGGCACGTCGCCATTCACGATCGAACCGGACCCGGTCGTCCTCCACCACGTGGTGCTGGATGAAGCCGGGCAAGTCGGGAGGCAGTGCGTCGGGTGGCACGCCGAGCAGGTTCGCGACCTCTGCGGACCAGACCGCAATGCCTGGACCATCCAGCGGCAATTCGAAGTTGCCGAGGCGGGCGATGCCCTGCGCGGCGCGCAGCAAGGCCTCGCTCTTGCTCAGGGCCTCCAGCGCCTGCTTGCGCACCGTGATGTCGTGCAGGAAGCCCACGAAGCGCCGCGGATGGCTCTGCTGGACTTCGCCGACTGCCAGCATCGCCGGGAAGATGCTGCCGTCCTTGCGGCGTGCGCTCACCTCACGGCCGATGCCGATGATCTTGGCCTCGCCTGTGGAGAGGAACCGGCGGATGTAGCCGTCGTGTCCGGCGCGATCGCCCCCATCCATCAGCATGGAGACATTTCTGCCCAGGGCCTCGGCCGCGGTCCAGCCGAACAGACGCTCGGCCGACCGGTTGAAGGTCTCGATTTTCCCGGATTCGTCGATGAGGATGACCGCCTCGACCGCCGCGTCGAGCACGGCTTGGAGGTCGAGACGGTCGCGGGTGACGGGACTCATCGCGGGTGACGGCGGAACACCGGGAGTTGGGAGGAGTAGGGAATCGGCTCAGTAGTCGTTGCGACTGCTGCCCGAGCCGTCATCTTCCTCGTCATCATCCCAGTCATCGTCTTCGTCATCCTCGTCGTCTTCGTCCCAGTCGTCATCCTCGTCTTCGTCTTCCTCGTCCCAGTCTTCCTCGTCCTCGTCGTCGAAGTCGTCGGCACCTTCCGGCGCATCCGTCTCTTCGAGGTCCATCTCGTACCAGGTATCGAGGTCGATCTCCTCGGGTTCGTCGTCGTCCTCGTAGTGAAGCGTGATGATGCCCTCGTCCTCATCCACATGGACCACCCGGAACATCGTCTCCTCGTCCAGGTTCTCGTACCACTGGCCGACCTTCGGCTCGTACTCCCTTCCCACGGTTCCGACCTCTGTGCATGCGCGTTGTGCGGATGCCGACAGTGTAAGGCGCGCCGTGACGGTGCGGAAGCCGCAAATCGCACCCGTTCGTCAGGGGTGGTGATGGTGTTCGTGGGTGGTGGCCGGTGGTGTGGATGAGGGCGTCGAGGGGGGCATGGGCAGGGAAGTGGCGGCGGCATCGACCGGGAGACCCGCCGGTTCGTGGACATGGTGCGCGGTGGTCAGAAAGGACCATTGGGTTGCCGCCAGCAGCACCAGTCCGGCGACGACCAATCCGCGCAGCCAGTGGGGTGCGCCTGCGCCCCATCGCGCGAGGCCCTGACCCATCGCCGCGGCCCCGAGCATCGCCGGCCAGGTTCCCAGGGCGAAGGCTCCCATCAGCGCAGCGCCCTGCCAGGCCGATCCGGTGGTGGCAGCCAGAGCCGCCATGGACAGGACCAGGGCACAGGGGATGAAGGCCCAGACGAAACCCAGTCCCAGACTGCGCCAGGGTTCCCGCCATTCACCTGCCCACCGCCCGAGGGGCTGCAGCGCCTGCCAGAGGCGGGTCCCGAGTCGTTCCAGACCGAACAAGTCACCGCGACCCAGCAGCCGCCAGGCGAGGCCCAGCAACGCGAGGCTGGCCAGCAAGAGGGCGACCCAGCGGAGGAAGACGGCAGACGGCGGAGGAGAGGTGCCCGCGACGATGTCTGGCATGGCTTGCAGCCCGAGTGCAGTGGCTGTGCCCAGGCGACCCGCCAGCCCACCCGCCAAGGCCCCCACGGCGAGATAGGCGAGGGATCGTCCCAGTTGCAGCCGCCACAGGCCGGCACCGCGGGTTCCCGGTGCCAGAGCCGCCTGCAGACCGCCACACATCCCGAAACAGTGCAGGGAAGCTGCGAGGCCCGTCAGCAGTGCGCCGAGCCATTGGGTGAGGAGAGCGGGCAGGGTCATGGTTCCGGGGTCCGGGAGGGGCGCCCGTCGTCCGCGGTCGCCGGAACCTCCGCGGACGGCGGCGGTGCTGGCTCCTCCAGCACCGACCAACCCGGCGACTCAAGATCCTCGAACTGCCCGGCGTCGACCGCCCAGAAAAACGCCCACAAGGCCAGGGCCACGAGGACCAGGCTGAGCGGAACGATCCACAGCAGGCTTTCCATGCGCAACCTCGACAAGACGGGGCGGGTTCGCAACCCGCAGGGAATTGAGGACCACCCCGAGCGAACTGGCCGACATGCCGATCGCTGCCAGCCACGGCGCCACCCAGCCGGCGGCAGCGGCCGGGACGGCCAGGAGATTGTAGGCCGCGGACCAGCGCAGATTCTGCCGCATCAGCCGCAAGCCATGCCGGGACAGTTCCAGCGCCGTTCGCAGGCCGCCAAGCCCGCCACCGGCCAGCACGATGTCCGCTTGCGCACGGGCCAGCGCGGTTCCTTCCTGCAACGCGAACGAGACATCCGCGACCGCCAGTACCGGGGCGTCGTTGAGGCCATCGCCGACCATCGCGACCCGGGCACCGCCTTGCTGCAGCGACTGCAGGTAGGTCACCTTGTCCTCGGGGCGAACCTCGGCGCGCCAGTGCTCGAGGCCGAGCTCGGCCGCGACGCTCGCCACCGCGCTGCGGCAGTCGCCGCTGAGCAGGTGCACGCGCAGTCCGCTCGCCTGCAACTCGCGCAGCAGGGTGGGTGCCTCGCCTCGCAAGTCATCACCGACCGTGAATCCGGCAAGCCAGCTTCCCTCGCCGCCGAGGAACACGTTGTGCCGCATCGCCGCGGGCGGCAGCGGACCGGCCAGCGACGCCACGAAGGCAGCACGGCCGATGCGCCAGCGGCGTCCGTCCACCCAGCCCTCCAGGCCCTCGCCGGTGATCGTCACGCCCGCCGTCAACGGGGGTAGCGGTCCGCGGGCGGGGAAAGCGCGGGCGATCGGATGACTCGTCGCGGACTCCAGGGCAGCGGCGAGCTGGAGGACGCCCTCACGGGTGGTCCCGGCATCCAGCAGGGTGAGTTCGGTGACGGTGGGCTGTCCGCAGGTCAGGGTGCCCGTCTTGTCGAACACCACATCGGTGATGCCGGCCAGCCGCTCCAGGGCGTCTGGATTGACCACCAGCACGCCCCGGCGGGCGAGATGCCGGTGAGCAGCGGTCAGGACCGTCGGTACGGCCAGCGACAGTGCGCAGGGACAGGCGACCACCAAGACGGCGATGACCGCAGGCACGAGTCGCGACGGGTCATTCCATGCCCAGAAGACGGCCACCAGGCCCGCGAGTCCCAGCAAGGCGCCGAGAAAACGCGTCGCGAGTCGGTCGGCCCGGCTGGCCATCGCCGGACGCCCCGCCTGTGCCCGGTCAATCAGTCGGACCAGGCCGGACAAGGTGGTGGACTCGCCCACTGCCGTGACGCGACATTCCACGGCCTCGCCGGCATTCAGGCTGCCGGCCAGCACTGCGGCGCCCACGGGTTTGGCGACCGGCACCGATTCCCCGGTGACCAGCGATTCGTCTGCGCGGGTGGCGGGTCCGAGGACCACTGCATCAGCCGCGAAAATCTCGCCGCCGGGCACGAGGAGGATGTCGCCGGTCTGGAGTGCTTCGGCGGGGACGGACTCGGTTCCGGCCTCGGTGCGGCGGCGCGCGGCCGCCGGCAGCAGGCGCAGGAGAGCCTCCGTCGTGGTGCCGGCACCATGGCGAACCCGCATCTCCGCATGGCGCGCGAGCAGCAGCAGGAACACGAACATCACCACCGAGTCGAACCACACCTCGCCGGCGCCTTGCAATGCCTGCCAGGTACTGCCGAAGAACGCGATGAGGATCGCCAGCGAGACGGTGACGTCCATGCCGATTTCGCCTGCCCGCAAGGACCGCAGGGCGCCGCGCAGAAAGGGGCTGCCGGCATAAAACGCCACCGGGACGGTCAGCAGGAGGCTCGCCAATTGGAAAAACCGGCGTGTCACCTCGTCCATGCCGTCGAAAGCCCCGGCATAGAGTGCGAGGGCAAACATCATCACCTGCATCATGCCGAGTCCGGCAACCGCCAGTCGACGCAGCAAGGCCCGACGCTCGCGCATGGCGAGCCGGCGCGTGTCCACTTCCCCGACTACATGGGGTCGAAAGCCGAGAGCATCAATCGCCGCCAACAGTCGGCCCAGCGATATCCGGGTGGCGTCGAACCGAATCGCCACGCGGGCGGTTGCGGGGTTGGCGGTCGCCTCCCGGATGCCCTCCAGTTGGCCGAGGCGTTTCTCGACCAGCCAGGTGCATGCGGCACACGAGACGCCCTCGAGCAGCACCTGGGCCTGACGCTGGCCATCGCCCAGATCCCGCGTCCAGTGCTCCTCGACAGCGCTGGTGTCGTAGTGGGCATAGCGGTCGGGGAGTCTGGGGGCGGCGCGCGGCGCGGGTACCGAACGGTACCGATAGTAGTCGGTCAGTCCGGCATCGCGGATTGCCGTGGCCGCGGCAGCACACCCCGCGCAGCAGACTGCTTCGCGGCGCTCGTCGAAGGCGACCCGGAACGTGGTCCCTGGCGGAATCGCTTCGCCGCAGTGGAAGCAGGCGGACACGTCAGGTGGTTCGGCCGACCGGCTCGACCCGTTCGATGGGTGCGTCGGCGTTCTGGTTGGCCGCCCAGACCGTCCACGCACCAGCCACCAAGGCCGAGAGCGGAATGAGGATGACCAGCCAGACCATGCCCTCGCTGTACCAGGGCCGGGTCATCAGGTGGGGATTGTCCATTGTCGTTGTCTCCAACCGGGAATCAGGGGGCGATGAAACGGGATTTCTCGATGACGGCGCGCTGCTTGCCGTCGGCCTCGCGCAGGATGAAGCGCACCGGCCGCGAACCGTGGATGTTGCCGCCGGGAATGCGTACGCGGACCGGTGCCGATGCGACCTCGCCGGGGCCTGCCGCCAGGCGGGTTCCCGCGGTATCCACGATCAGGTCCTCGACGCCGCGGGAGGACTCGCCCTCGACCTTCAGGGTGTACTGATGGGCGACGGCATCCTTGTTCATGATGCGCAGCTCGTAGGCGTTCTCGAACCATTGGCGCCCGCTGGAATCGACCACCTCGCGGTAGAGCGTGGCGCGATCGCGCAACACATCCATGGCCAGCGGCTTGCGCATCCCCAGGGCGACGACGAACGCGACGCCGATGACGCCGAGAATCGAGGCATAGACGATGACCCGCGGACGGAGGATGTGCGTGACCTTGCCGTCGAGGGCGTGCTGGGTGGTGTAGCGGATGAGTCCGCGCGGACTTTGCATCCGGTCCATCACGTCATCGCAGGCATCGATGCATGCCGCACAGGCGATGCATTCGTACTGCAGGCCCTGCCGGATATCGATGCCGGTCGGGCAAACCTGCACGCAAGCCTGGCAGTCAATGCAGTCCCCCTGACCGCGGGTTCGCGCATCGGTTCCCCGGGAGCGACTGCCACGGGGTTCGCCACGCTTCGCATCGTAGGTGATGATCAGCGTGTCCTTGTCGAACATCGCGCTCTGGAAACGCGCATAAGGACACATGTACTTGCAGACCTGTTCGCGCATGTAGCCGGCGTTGCCGTAGGTGGCGAAGCCGTAGAAGACGCTCCAGAAGGTTTCCCAGGGTCCGAGGTCGAGCCGCAGGGCGGCCGGGAGAAGTTCGCGGATCGGGGTGAAGAAACCGACGAACGTGATGCCGGTCCACAGCGAAAAGGTGATCCAGGCGAACTGCTTGCCACCCTTCCGGGCGAGCTTGTGCATCGACCATGGCGCGCGGTCCAGCTTCAGCCGCTTCGCACGGTCCCCCTCGATCGCGCGCTCCATCCACAGGAAGACTTCCGTCCACACCTTCTGCGGACAGGCATAGCCGCACCATAGGCGACCCGCCAGCGCCGTACTGAAGAACAGCACCAGGCCGGCGATCACCAGCAGGGCGGTGAGGAAGATGAAGTCCTGCGGCCACATCACCAGGCTGAAGAGATGGAATTGGCGCGCGGGCAGATCGAACAGCACGGCCTGCCGGCCATTCCACTCCACCCATGGCAGGAGATAGTAGAGTCAGAGCAGGGCGAACACGGCTGCGGTACGCAGCCGCGTGAAGCGGCCATGCACCTCGCGCGGGTGGATCTTGCGGTGCTTGGCGTAGTAGCTTTCGGTCGGAGTATCGGGTGCGTTGCTCATTTCGATTCGCCGGGACGTTGGCCCAGCGTGCAGGAGAGATAGAGCGTGATGGCGCTGGCGCTGGCGGTGATTCCCCAGAAGAAGAAGAAGCCGAGGCCATAACCGGCAAGACGACCGCCGAGTAGCGGCGTCGGTACCGCGCAGGCCTCGAGAGCCAGCGGGTCGACCCAGGCGAAGACGAACATCGTCGCAACCCCGGCCGCCAGGAACGACGGCCAGAGGATCATCGCGAGATTCCGGCCAGCCGGTCCGAGTTCCTGAGGGGCGGACCCGGGCAGCTCGTCGGTCTCGTCGTCAACGGGCGGCGGTGTCGGCGATGGTGGCTGGTTCATGAGTACTCCCCTCGGTGGACTCCAACGCGAGCGGCGCCGGCGGGACCTCTTCCGGGGACCCCGACAGGTTGAGCACGTACGCGGTGAGCAACTTCACCCGCAGGGATCCGAGCAGTTCTCCATGGGCAGGCATCTGGTTGTTGCGACCCTTGGCGATTGTTTCCCGGACGGTTGCGATGTCGCCACCAAACAGCCAGACCGCATCCGTCAGGTTCGGTGCGCCCAGCGCCGTGTTGCCGCGCCCGTCCGTACCGTGGCAAGCAGCGCACACCATCG
>JBJTPC010000334.1:0-6680 GCA_046074905.1 Gammaproteobacteria bacterium | reverse complement strand
CCACGGCCGGTCGATGGCCAGGCTCGGCGTCCATCCACACCTCGCCCACATGATGCTCCGGGGTCGGGAATGGGGCCACGGGCCGCTGGCCGCGGACCTGGCGGCCCTGCTCGCCGAACGCGATGTGCTGGCGCGGAGTGGTCAGCGGGATGCCGACCTGCGAACACGGTTGCGCTGGCTGGAGCGCAGTGGTGAGGGAATTCCTCCGCAGGCAGACGCGCAGGCGCTGCGCACCGCGCGCCAGCTCGCGCGACAGTTCCGCCGCTTGTTGCATGTCGACGAACAGGACCGTGGCGCAGATGCCAATCTCGCCGCCGGTCTGCTGGTGGCGCTCGCCTACCCGGACCGGGTGGCGCAGCGACGAGGGGGAGAGATCGACGGCAGTCAGGTGGGGGGACGGGCCGCGCGTTTCCTGCTGGCCCAAGGGCGCGGCGCGCAATTGCCCGCCGGCGAACCACTCGGGCGAGAGCCGTGGCTGGCGGTGGCCCAACTCGATGGCGGCCGTACTGCCCAGGAAGCGGAACCGGACATTACCCTCGCCGTCCCACTCGATCCCGCGGTGTTCGACGGGCCCCTCGCCAGCGAGGTGCACGCAGGTTTGCGGGTGCTGTGGGACGCTCGCGAGGAAGCGGTGATCGCACGTCGCGAACGCTCCTTCGGCGCGCTGGTGCTGCACTCCCGCGATGCCCGGGACGCCGACCCGGAACGCGTTCGGGCAGCACTGCTGGAGGGACTGCGGGGTCTCGGCGCCCAGGCCCTCCCCTGGACGCGGTCCGCGGAAACCTTGCGGGAGCGCATGGCCTTCGTCGGGCAAGTCCTGCGCACAGGTCCGCTGCACCAGCGCAGCGGGGTGCTCGAATCCGCGCATTGGCCGGACTGCATGCTCGACGCCCTGATGGACTCGCTGGAGCAGTGGCTCGCCCCGTGGCTGGAAGGTGTGACACGACGTTCGCATCTGGCCCGCGTGGATGTACACGGCGCCTTGCTGGCGAGGCTCGATGGCCCGCAGCAGCGCGCGCTCGACGAGTTGGCGCCCACCCATTTCGTGGTGCCCTCCGGCTCCAGAATCCCCATCGATTACGCCGACCCGGCAGCACCGGCGCTGCAGGTTCGCCTGCAGGAAGTGTTCGGCCTGAAAGCCACGCCGCGGTTGGGAGGCGGACGGGTGCCGCTGGTGCTGCACCTGCTGTCCCCTGCGCAGCGCCCGGTGCAGGTCACGCGAGACCTCGAGAGCTTCTGGTCGCGCGGCTATGCGGAGGTGCGCAAGGAACTGAAGGGTCGCTACCCGAAGCACTACTGGCCCGACGACCCGCACACCGCAGTGGCCACGCACCGCGCCAAGCCGCGCCCCTAGCGGTCGCGGCCTAACCGGTCGCTAGGCACGCCGGGCCATGCGGTGGACCAGGAAATAGTAGAGCGCGCCAAGCACCACGGCGCCGCCCACCAGCCACAGCGTCAGTCGCGTCAGGTCGCCATGGAGCAGGGCCGTGTCCTCGCCGGCCTTGAGCCCTACCCAGGCCAGCACCCAGCACCACAGCGCCGCACCGACGACCGTGGCGAGCGAATACCAGCCGTAGTGCAGGCGGACCAACCCCGCCGGCAAGCCGATGAGATGCCGGATCACCGGCAGCAGCCGCGAGATGAAGATACCCATCGCCCCGAAGCGATCACTCCACGCCTCCGCCTGCAACAGCTTCGCCTCGGAAATCATCACGTAGCGCCCGTAACGCAGCACCAGCGGGCGACCGACGAGACGCGCGCCCCAGTACATGACGCTCGCCCCGATCCACGACCCGACCGTGCCGGCGATGACGATGCCGGACAGGGTCATGGTGCCCTCGGTCGACCCGACATGGGCCGCCACCGGAATCACCAGTTCGGACGGCACGGGCAGGATGGAGCTCTCGGCTGCCATCAAGGCAGCGACCAGCCAATACCCCTGCGTGGCCAGCTGGTGGCTGTACCAGGCCATCAATGTCTGCATCATCCCCGGAACTTCCCCGACACTGCGCGTGCCCGCAGTGTGGACGCCGCCGCCGCCGGAGTAAACTTCCGGTGAAACCCGGAGACCGCATGCACCCCGTCGCCCCCCTCCCCACGGTTCGTCCCCGCCGCCGGCCCCAGGCCTTCATCCTGCTGGCGTTCTTGCTGCGCGGCTGGCTGGGGGATGCCGCCACGGCTCGCGCGCAGGCGGGCAATTCCCTCAGTGAAGTCGAGCGCCGCGAGCAGGCGGCGACACTGGTGTCCTGGGTATCGCCCACGGGCGGCACCGGCTTGGCCGCCCGCATCCGGCTCGTCACCTTCAACGATTTCCACGGCCGCCTCGAAGCGCGACAGACCATCGCCGGCGGCCCCGGCGAAGCGGCCCGGCCCGTGGGCGGTGCCGCCGTCCTGAAGGCCTGGATCGACTCCGTCGTCGCGCGCGATCCCAAGCGCACCGTGCTCATCGCCGCCGGCGACCAGATCGGCGCCTCGCCGCCGATCTCCGCGCTGCTGCAGGACGAACCCACGTTCGCCTTCCTCAACCACCTGCCGCTGGGCGACTGCCGCCCGCTGCAACGGCGCCGGGTGCCGAGCGAGCCGCAGGAGAGCCGCTGCCGGGCAGTGGCCACCGTCGGCAACCACGAGTTCGACGAGGGCATCGCGGAACTCGAGCGCATGCTCTACGGCGGCACGCACGCGAACGGGCCGATGCTGCAGCGGCGTTACCCGGCCACACGCCTGCCCTTCATCGCCGCCAACGTGGTACGCACGGAATCCGGCGAGCCACTGCTGCCCCGCTCGGTCATCCTGCCGATCGATGGCGTGCGCGTGGGCATCGTCGCGGCAGTCACTGCGGATACTCCCTCCATCGTGCCCTTCGGTGCCACGGCGGGCGTCCGCTTCCTGGACGAGGTCGAGACGGTCAACGCGGAGGTGGTCAAGCTCCGCGCCCGCGGCGTGCGTGCCATCGTGGTGGTGGTCCACGAGGGCATGAACCAATACTCGCAGCCCGTACAGACCGTGCTGGATTCGCCGGACGTCGCGGGCCGACTCCTCGGCCTGCTCAAGGGTCTCGACCCGGAAGTCGATGCGGTGGTGTCGGCACATACCCACAAGTTCACCAACGCGCTGGTGCGCGGCCGTGGCGAACACCCCTTGCTGGTGACGCAGGCCTACATGTACGGCACGGCCATCGGCGAGGTGGAACTGCTGGTCAACCGTGCCAGCGGCGACGTGGTCGCGAAGCGCTCGCGCATCCTCACCACCTGGGGCGATACCGGCCCGGGACTCCAGCCGGACCGGAAAGTCGCCCGCGAGGTCGAGGCCGCACGGATTCGCGTGGCGCCCATCGGCGCGAAGGTTTACGCGGAGGCCGCCGCCCCCATCGTGCGCCTGCCCGCACGCAGCGGGGAGTCCGCCATGGGCAACCTGGTCGCGGATGCGCAGCGCGACGCTGCAGGGGCCACACTCGGCTTCATGAATGCCGGGGGCCTGCGTTCCGACCTGGATGCCGGACCCGTCACCTGGGAAGACCTGTTCAGCATCCAGCCATTCGGGAACAACGTGATGCGCGTGCGCATGACGGGTGCGCAGGTGCGCAAGCTGCTCGAACAGCAGTGGAACCCGAACGATCCTCCCGGCCGCGTCGACATCGGGAGGATGCTCAAGGTGTCGGGCATGCGCTATGCCTGGGATGGCCGGCGGCCCGTGGGCAGCCGCGTGCTGGACATGTCGCTGGACGATGGCACGCCCATCACGGACGGCGCGTCCTACACCGTGGCGGCCAGCGACTTCATCGTCAACGGCGGTGATTTCTACACCGCGTTCGGCGAGGCCACCGAGCGTACCGTCGTCGGTGTCGACCTCGACGCGCTCATCCGCTGGGTGCGCTCGAACGGCGGCGGGACCCGCGCGGCCATCGAGGGCCGCATCACGCGTCTGGATCCCTGAGGGCGGATCATGGCCAGCGACACTTCAACGCAGGTGGCCCGCTGGCTCGCGGCGATCGTCGCGGCACTCATCATTTACGGCTCGCTCTACCCGTTCGGCTTCATCGAACCGCCAGCCGGTGGGTTGCCGGATCTCGTGACCCGCATCGGCTGGGCCCGGACCACACGCGCGGACGTCATCGCCAATCTGCTGCTGTACCTGCCCTTCGGCGCGCTGCTGTCGTTTGCGCTGCCGGCCAACTGGAGTGCGGCGCGTACCGCCTTCATGGCCCTGCTGGTCGGCACCCTGCTGGCCGCCAGCCTGGAGACGCTGCAGACGCTGGAGGAACACCGCGTTGCCAGCCTGACCGACCTCATCCTCAATGGCATCGGCACCTTTGCCGGGGCCATCCTCGCACTGGCCGTACGCGCGGCCGTCGACCGCATCGGCCCGCTCCTCGGCGCCATCGACCTGCGGGCTGCCCCCGTCGCACTGGCGCTGGTCACCTGCTGGATCATCACGCGGCTCGCCCCTTTCGAGTGGACCGGGACTTGGGGTGCCTGGCGGCGCAGCCTGCGACCGCTGTGGCAGGACCCCAGCCTGCCGCCGGCGACGCTGCTCGGGCACGTTGCGGCGTGGAGCGTGATCCTGGTTTCGCTGCGGGCCACCACGCGGCGCGACGCGGGATTCGTGGTGTTGGCTTTCCTGGTGCTCGCGGTGGCGGCCGGCCGCATCGCCGGCACCGGTCATGGCTTGACCTGGCCGGAGTTGCTGGCACTGGCCGGCGTGCTGGTGGCCTGGCCGCTGAGCGAAGCGCTGTCGGAGCGTGCGCTGACCCTGATCGCTCTCTGCCTGCTGGGTGCCGCGCTGCTGGTGGCGGGATTGGCCCCGGACGGGGCTTTCGGCGGCCCCATCGCCGCGGCCCATGATTTCCGGCTCGCGCCCCTCGATGCCAAGGCCCTCGCTACGCCCGCCCGGGCGGCGGATACGCTGTTCACCGCCGGAGCACTGGTGTGGTTGCTGTTCCGTCTCGGCGTGGGAGCCTTGCGGGCGGGATTGCTGGCGGCAGCCTTGCTGCTGGCGGTCGAAGCCGTCCAACTCTGGATGCCGGGTCGCGAGTCGACCCTGACGGCACCGGCCCTGGCAATGCTGGCCGCCGCCCTCGTCGCCCTGCTGGAACCGGACGCCGGCTAGCGACGAATCCCCGGACCACGCCCACCCCGACGGGGCGTGGGTATACTCGGGTGACTGCCGACGGGGAGAAGCACATGGCCAGAGTGGGTGACCGTCCCGGTGTCGCCGGCGCTGCACGGCGTAATTCCCTGCTGTTCGCGCTCGGCCTGGTGCTGGGCGGCACACCGCTCCACGCACAGCCTGCCCAGACGGCTCCGGGCACGGGCTTCAGCGAGCGCTTCAACGCCGGTGACTACGCCGCTGCCCTGCCGCTCGCACAGGCCGAGGTGGTCCATCAGGCCAAAACGGCGACCGGGTCGGTGACCCACGTGACGGCCGTGCTGAATCTCGCCAGTACCCATTACAAGCTCGGCGATTACGCCGCCGCCGTGGAACGCTTCGCCGAAGCGGCACGACTCGCGGGAGACTCCTTCGGCGACAACTCGCCCCGGAACATCTCGCCGCTGCGCGGACTGGGCCTCTCGCTGCTCGCCCAGCAGCGGACTGCCGAGGCCGTTCCGGTGCTGGCCCGCGCGGTGGCCCTGTCACGGCGCCATCACGGGCTGTTCAACGAGGAACAGTACGCCATGGCGCAACCGCTGGCCCGTGCCTACCGGCAACTGGGTCTGCTGAAGGATGCCGAGCGCGAGGAGCAATACGCCTATCGCGGTGCGGAATCACGCTACGGCACGCACGACATGCGCCTGCTCCCCGCGCTCGATCGCCTGGCGCGCTGGTACGAGGAGACGGCGCGACCGGCCCAGGCGCGCTACCTGCACCGCCGCGCGTTCACGCTGGCCACGGATCCGCAGAAGACCAGCGCGGCCGGGGCGGTGCATGCCCTGGTCGGCGTGGCCAGGACCTATTTCCTCGAGTATCGCGACGGGCCGGAAGTCAGCGACGAGGACAGCACTTTTCCCAACGGCACGGCACGGATGATTTCCGATGTCCAGCACTCCGGGCCACCTTCCGCGGCCGGCTATTACCTCGACCCGCAGGCGGAGCGCGCCTTGCAGCTGGCGGTGATGATCGCCGACAAGGCGGGCATCGCGTCCTTGCGGCAGGAAGCCACGATGGCCTACGGCGACTACCTGTTGCTTGATGGCAAGGCAGCCTCGGCCGAGAAGCAGTACGCGATGGCGATGGAGTTCCGGGCGGCGCGCGTCGCCGCGGGTGAAGTATCGGCGCTGGAGCCGGATCCGCTGGCCAAGCCGGCACCGCTGCTGCTGCGCCAGCCCAACTTCACCCGCCGCCACCAGGAGGAATCGGCCGAGGACATCGACATCCACACGACGCTGATCACCGCCACCGTCACACCCCAGGGAAAACTGGAGCAGGTCAAGCTCGTGTCCTCCGACGAGAACCCGACGCGCCAGCGCATGCTGCTCTCCGCGGCGGAGCGGGCCGTGTACCGCCCGGCTTACGTGGCTGGCAAGGCGGTGGCTACCGAGGGCGTGGAAGTGGTGTTCACCAGCCGCAACTTGAAATCGGAGCGCCTGCCTGCCCGGCAGGAGGGCGCTCAGACAGTCACTGAGGTGGCACCGGAGGTGCCGCCGGGCGCGGTGGAGGAGGCGGCACCAGATCGGAAGAGCGTC
>JBJTPC010000333.1:0-3394 GCA_046074905.1 Gammaproteobacteria bacterium | reverse complement strand
CACTGATCATTGCCACCAACAGCCAAGCTCGCCATCCATCTGGACGGACCCGTCGCGGGCCCGGACGCTGCCGCTCAATCGCCATCTTCTCGCTCACCCCGTAGCCACCTCTGGTGCCGCTGCCGATCCTTTGCCGAGGCTCGGGTTATACCACTCCCGGATATCCCCCCGGACGATGGTGTCGATGGGTCTTACAGCGACCCCCACATACCTCCCGGAAACAGCAGGTAACTCATTGTTTTTTCATGGCTGGCATGGGGGTTGCAATGTACTGGATTGTCCGGAGCCCCCCTTGTGGGCTCCGGGGGAAGTGAAGACCAGGGGAAAAGCCCGTCACGGGCAAGGGTACCGCCGCGGGGGCGCGGAGGGGTACTCACTGGCCGGCTCCGTTCGCGGAGCCGGCCTTTTATTTTGGCGCGCCGCCGACATGCTTTCCCGCGGCAACCTGCCGGATGCGAGAATTGCCGGATGACGCCCGCAGAACTGGCCCTCGCCCCGGTCGAGAATATCGCTCACGCAATCGAACTGTCGGTGGCTCCCGTCTTTCTGTTGTCCGGGATTGGCGTCTTCCTGGGTGTCCTGACGCAGCGGCTCGCCCGTGTCATCGACCGGGCCCGGCCCCTCGAGCAGCGCCTCGATACCGCCGGCGACGCGGAACGGGCCGGTCTCGAGCGTGAGCTGCGCCTGCTGGCCCGACGGGGGCGCTACATCAACCGCTGCCTGACCGCGAGCGTCTCCAGCGCCATCGCGGTGGCGCTGGTGGTGGTCCTCATCTTCCTCAGCGAATTCATCCGCTTTCCGCTCGCCGCTCCAGTCTCGGTGCTGTTCATCGCGGCGATGCTGTCACTGCTGGTAGGCCTCGTGTACTTCCTGCTGGAGGTGGGTGTGGCCACCCGGCAGTTGCGGATCGGTCGGCGCTGAAGGCGGCTTGCGGCCGCTGCCGGTCTGGCCGTCACGAGGTGAGCTAAAGAGAGGCCATCGCCGATGCTGCGCAACATCCATCGCTTCTGGCTGCCGGGCCTGGTGCTTTCCTGTCTCGTACCTTCCCCGGTCACGGCCGAGGTACCCCACGCGACCTGCACCGCCCCGCCCGCCCATCCCGCGGGCCAAGCCGCCTACGCCACCGGTCTGCTCGGCGTGACCTACGGCTACCCCTTGGTCGACCTGCTCGCGCAGATGTTCAATGAGACCCATCCCCTCGTCGGTGGACAACAGGTGCTTGCCCCGGTCAACGACTACTACCGGTTCCGGGAACTGCTCACCCCGACGACGCAGGGCAACCTCCGCGCACCGAATGCGGACACCCTGTACCTGAATGCCTGGTTGGACCTGCGGGAGGGTCCGGTGGTGCTGCGGGTGCCGGACACCGCGGACCGCTACTACACGCTGGCACTGATGGATCTCTACAGCCTGCCGGTACATATCGGTCGACGCACCACCGGCACGCGTGCCGGCCGTTTCGCCTTGGTGCCGCCCGGCTGGCAGGGCAAGCTGCCCCGCGGCGTCAAGGCTTTTCCGGTGGCCACCAGTCGGCTGTGGGTGCTCGGGCGACTGCTGGTGAATGGCCCCGACGATCTCGCGGCCGCCAACACCCTGCTCGATGGCTTCACCATCGAGACGCTGGACGGCAAACCGGCAGCGCGGACCCTGCACACGCCGCCCGTGGCCCCGCTTCGTCCCCATGGCACGCTGCATTTCTTCCAGATGCTGAACGAGGCCCTGCGCTCGCTGCCGATACCGCCGGCGGAAGCAGCCTTGCTCGCGCAGTTCGACCGCTATGGATTCGGTCCGGCAACCCGGTTCGCCCCCGAGTCGCTCCCCGCCGAGGCGCGTGAAGGTCTGGCCTGCGCCGCCAGCCATGGGGGGGCGGTGATCGCCGCCACCGGCTTCCGGCCCACCTCGGTCCGCAACGGCTGGATCCTCGCCGCCAACATCGCCCAGCCGGGGTTCGACTACGCCCTGCGCGCCGCCGTGGCGCGGGGTGGCTACATCAATGATCCTGCCGAAGCGATGTACCCGGCCGCGGCCACGGACGCCTCCGGCGCACGTCTCGACGGCACGCACCGCTACCGCTTGCGATTCGCGCCGGGAACGCTGCCGCCCGTTGAAGCTTTCTGGTCCATCACGCCCTACGAGTCCTCCGGTTTCAAGCTGGTGGAGAACCCGCTCGGTCGCTACGCCATCGGCGACCGGACGCCGGGCTTGCGCTATGCGGCGGATGGCAGCCTGGACATCATCCTCGCCGCCAGCGCGCCTCCCGAGGGCACGGCGAACTGGCTGCCCATCCCCGCCGGTCCTTTCCATCTTGTTGCCAGGCTTTACCAACCCCGCGCGGCAGCCTTGCAGGGCGCTTGGACGATGCCGCCGGTGGAGAAACTGCCATGACCCGACCCTGCGTCCCCCTCATCCGCGATGATCTGGTCTCGGCCGGCGCCTGGGCCGATCCGGCCGGCCTCGATGCGGTGTTTGCCCGACTGCGTGCGGAACAACCGGTCGGCTGGGTCGAACACCCCCTCTATCGACCGTTCTGGGCCGTGACTTGCCATGCGGACATCCTCGAGATCGAGCGTCAGCATGCACTCTTCATCAACGGTCCGCGCCTCAACCTGATTCCGGAGAGCATCGAGAAACAGGCGGCCAACGGGATGGCCGGCGGATTGGGAGAAACGCTGCGCGTGATGCGCGTGCTGGCACGGCTGTCGCTCCGCCCCCTCGGCGATACCTGGGAAGGACTGCAGGCGGTCCGCGCTGCACGCGCGACCGGCGCCCGGCAGCGGGTGCGCACTCTCATCGACATGGATGAACCGGAACACCGCAAGTTCCGCGAACTGACCCAGTCCTGGTTCATGGGGCGCGGTGTCGCCCGACTCGACAGCCATGTGGGCGCGATGGTGGCGCGCCAACTGGAACGCATGCGATCACACGGGACTGCGCCCTTCGACTTCGCCACCGAGATCGCGCAGCAATACCCGCTGTCCGTGATCCTCTCGGTGCTCGGCCTGCCGGAGCAGGACGGCCCGTTCCTGCTGCGGGCCACGCAGCAGTTGCTCAGTTCGGCCGACCCCGAACTCGAGGGGGGCTCGAACCATGGCATCTCCACCGTGACCGAGGTCTTCGAGTATTTCGCGGACATCGTGCGGGAACGGCGTCGCCGGCCCACCGACGACCTCACCTCGGTCATCGCCAACGCACGAATCGACGGCAAGCCTCTGGGGCCCATCGAGACGCTCTCGTACCTGCTCATCGCCGCCACCGCCGGACACGAGACCACGGCGGCGTCAGTGGCGGGCGGTTTCCTGGCCTTCGCCGACCACCCGGCGGAGCACGCGCGCCTCGCCTCCCAACCCGACCTCGCGCGCGCCGCGGCCGACGAAATCGTGCGCTGGGTCACGCC
>JBJTPC010000332.1:0-3331 GCA_046074905.1 Gammaproteobacteria bacterium | reverse complement strand
CGGGCGGACCGGCGCCGACAGCGGAGCGGGACTGCCGGATGGCCGCTTCGCCTTTGCCGCCCATGCCACTCAGGATCGTGGCTGGCGGGACGCGACCGGCTTCCGCGAACAGAAAGCGAACCTCAAATGGGGTGGCGAGATCGGTGCCGGCCAATTGACCACGAGCCTGTCCCTCACCCGGCTGGACCAGGAAACCGGTGGCTTCATCAACGGATTCGACACCTACCGCTCGCGTACCGCTGCGCGTGCGAACGCGAACCCCGAAGCCTTCCGTGAAGCCAGCGCCGCCCGCTGGTTGACCCGTTGGAGCACGCCGGAACCGGCGGGCTGGGAAGTCACCGGCTACGCACGCGCCTCGCGGATGCGCTTCCTGCAACACTTCCTGCTCGGCAAGCCGCTGGAACGCAACGGCCAGCAGAGCCTCGGCCTGATGGTCTCGCGGGGTTTCGACTGGGCCGGACTGCGCTGGCGCGCCGGTCTCGACGCCGAGCGTGCCGACAGTTACCTGATCGAGTTCCAGGCCGGTCCGACCCTCGATGGCACCCCAGCCGCACGTGCCATCCGTCCGGCGGGATTCCATTACGACTACCGCGTGGCTTCGACGCTGCTGGCCCCCTGGCTCACCTTCGAGCGGAGGCTCGGTGAGTACTGGACGCTTTCGGGCAGCCTGCGCAGCGACCGGACCCGCTACGCCTACGACAACCGGATGCTGGCCGGCAATACCAGCGACACGGGCGTGGCCTGTGCCGGGGGCTGTCTTTACTCGCGACCGACCGACCGCACGGACCGGTTCACCAACACCACGCCGCGCCTCGCAATCGCGTGGCAGCCCCATTCGCAGTTGACCGCCTGGGCCAGTTTCGCCCGTGGCTTTCGTCCGCCCGAGGGCACGGAGCTTTACCGCCTGCAGCGGCAGCAGCAGGTGGCGGACCTGCGCTCCGAAACCGCATCCTCGGCCGAAGTGGGGATGCGCGGACGCCGGAAGGACCTGGCCTGGTCAGCGGCTGCCTTCGCCATGGACAAGCGCAACGTGATCCTGCGCGACGCATCGGCCTTCAACGTGAGCGACGGCCGCACCCGGCATCGCGGCATCGAACTCGAGGCCGCGTGGTCCCCCCGCGACTGGCTGACGCTGTCCACGGAAGCGACGTACGCCCGCCACGAGTACCGCTTCAATCGCTCGGCGGAACAAGGCGAGCGAATCGTCAGCGGCAATGCGGTGGATACCGCCCCGCGGCGCCTGCACAACCTGCGACTCACCTTGCGGCCGCGCGCCGACCTGCAGGCCGAGTTGGAATGGGTCAGCGTGGGACCCTACTTCGCGGATGCGGCCAATACCGCCCGTTATCCGGGGCATGAACTTCTCAATGCGCGGGCCGAGTGGGCAGTGAACGACCACTGGGCAGTCACGCTGCGCGGCACGAATCTCACCGACCGGGCTTATGCCGACCGCGCCGATGTGGCGTTCGGAACCTGGCGCTACTTCCCGGGGCGCCCCCGGGCGGCATTCCTCGAGGTGAGTTGGCAGCCGCGCTGAGCGGTCAAGGCTCAGCGCCCGGCGGGAACCTGCTGGGTGATGCAGTGGATGTTGCCGCCGCCGAGCAGGATTTCGCGCGCCGGCACGCCGACGATTTCCCGGGTCGGGAAACATTGCTTCAGGACAGCGGCAGCCGCGGCATCGCGCCGCCGATCCAGCAAGGGCATGACCACGTGCCGGTTGGCGATATAGAAGTTCACGTAGCTCGCGGCGAGACGCTCGCCCGCCGCACGAGGCTTCGTTCCCTCGCAGGCGTCGATACCGGCCGCTTCCTCCACTGTCATGCGCAACGGGCCGGGCTGGACCAGCTTGTGGATCTTGAAGCGGCGGCCCCGGGCATCGCGGGCCGCAACCAGCCGGGCCTCGGCATCGCGGACCACGTCGTACATCGGGTCACGCCGGTCCTCGGTCCAGGTCAGGGCAATCTCGCCGGGACGCGTGAAGCAGGCCAGATTGTCGACATGACCATCCGTCTCGTCGAGAACCACCCCCTCGCCGAGCCAGACCACCGTCTCTGCCCCCAGCCAGGCACGCAGGCGGGATTCGCAATCCTCGCGCGTGAAACCCGGATTCCGGTTGGGATTCAGCAGGCACTGCTCGGTCACCAGCACCGTCCCCTGTCCATCCACGTGCAGGGCACCGCCCTCCATCACGAAGTCGGCCCGATGCCGGTCGAATCCCTCGAGTTCGCAAACCTTGGCGGCCACGGCATCGTCGAGGTCCCAGGGGCTGTAGAGTCCGCCGGCCAGACCGCCCCAGGCGTTGAACCGCCAGTCGATGCCGCGACGGCGGCCGGAGGCATCCACCACCACGGTAGGCCCGACATCGCGCATCCAGGCGTCATTGCTGGACAATTCGACCACCCGCACCTTCGACGGCAGACGGGCCCGGGCATTGGCATACTGCCGCGCCGAGACCCCGACGCGGACCGGTTCGCTGGCGCTGATGGCCGTGGCTACAGCCGCGAAAGCCGCCTGCGCCGGCTTCGCCCCGAGTCGCCAGTTGTCGGGTCGCTCCGGCCAGAGCATCCAGCAGGCGGCATGCCGCGAGAACTCCGCCGGCATGTGGAAGCCCTGGCGCGAGGGGGGCGTGGCTCTCGTGGCAGTCATGGAAACTCCTGCGGTGCTGCGCGCAGTTTAGCCTTCCGGCGACCGCGATTGTACGGACCTACCCCAATCGGGCTAGAATCCGCGGATGCGATTGCTGCTTGTCGAGGATCAGGCGGACCTGGCCGCCAACGTGGCAGACCACCTCACCGGTCTCGGCCACTCGGTCCAGCTGTGCGCCGATGGCGAGACCGCCGTGGCTGCCGCGCGTGCCGGCCGGTTCGACATGGTGGTGCTCGATGTGATGCTGCCGCGGCTCGACGGCCTCGCGGTCTGCCGCGCCCTGCGCCAGGAAGGCATGGGCGAGTTGCCGATCCTGATGCTCACCGCACGCGATTCCGTGGCTGACCGCGTCGCCGGTCTTGACGCGGGTGCGGACGACTACCTCGTCAAGCCCTTCGCCCTCGCCGAACTGGAAGCCCGCATCCGGGCGTTGTTGCGGCGGGTGCAACCGGCCCCGACCGCCCCCCGTGAGGTGCTTCAGGTCGCCGATTTGCGGTTCGATCCGGCCACCTTGGTGGCCGAGCGTGCCGGACAGGTCCTGCGGCTCAATCCCAGCACCCGGCGCATCCTGCAGATCCTGTTGCAGAACACGCATCGCGTGGTGACCCGGCAGGAGCTGGAAGTCGCGCTGTGGGGCGATGCACCGCCGGCCGGCGACGTCCTGCGCGCCGCGGTCGACAAGCCG
>JBJTPC010000331.1:0-3344 GCA_046074905.1 Gammaproteobacteria bacterium | reverse complement strand
CCTCGTGCCCGTCTTCATCATCGTCGGCAGCTACACCTCGCCGATGGCCCTGTCGCGCCTGTTCACCGGTGAGGAGAATTCGCCGCGCGGCTGGATGTTGGCGATGGTGGTTTACTCCGCCATCGCCGTGGTGCTGTTCGTGGCCACCTTCCTGCTGACACGCGAGCGGGTCCAGCCGCTCGAGCAGGAGCAGGCGTCCCTGCGCACCGACGCCGGCGACCTCTTCCGCAACCGCCCCTGGGTGGTGCTCTCGGTCGTGGGCATCGCCGCCCTGACGCACTCGAACCTTCGCGGCACGGCCGGCGTGTTCTACTTCGAGCAGGTGGTGGTCGATGGCAAGGAGTGGTTCGGCGCGGTGATGACCAGCGGCGCGGCCGCCTTCATCCTCGGCGTCATCGTCACCGGTCCCCTGGCGCGCCGCATCGGCAAGAAGCACTTCTACCAGGCCACCATGCTGGCTACCGCCCTGGCCACGGCCGCGGTGTATTGGGTGCCGACTGACAACCTGCCGGCAGTATGGGCGGCCCACGTCCTGGTCAATCTCCTCGCCGCGCCTACCGCTCCACTGATTTGGGCGATGTATGCGGACACCGCGGACTACAGCGAGTGGAAGGGCGGGCGGCGAGCGACCGGCTTGGTGTTTTCGGCTGCTTCCTTCACGCAGAAACTGGGATGGGCCCTGGGCGGCGCCGGTGTCGGTTGGCTGCTGGCCCTGTTCGGGTACATGCCCGGCGTGACGCAATCGGCGGAAACCGTCCACGGCATCACGCTGATGATGAGCCTGGTGCCTGCCGTTCCGGCGCTGGTGGCCTGCGTTGCCTTGCACTACTACGAACTCGACGAACCCACGGTGACGCGCATGGGCGCTGAACTGCAGTCGGCCCGCCAGGAGGGCACACGGTGAAAGCGCCGCCAAAAGCGACGCGGAACCCGGGATGCAATCGATGGCCTCCGGGTCCGAGGACAATGAAGTAGTTCGATAAACACCGGGATACTCGTTGACAGTCTCGAGCCGGCATTGGTACCTTAACTTTTGAAAGCGGTTTCAAGTGGAGGCCTCATGAAGAGCATCGCCCGATTGTTTGCCCTGGTCTCGGTCGCCGTGACCCTGGGCCTGCCACTGGCCGGCTGCGAGCCCGGCAATCCGTCGCCGTTCAGCGTGCCGACGCTCCAGTCGCTGGCGGCAACGCCCGCCACGGTGACCCTCACCACGGGCGACACGCAGGCGCTCGCGGTCACCGGCACCTTCAGCGACGGCTCGACCGAACCGATGACTGCGCGCGCCAACTACAGCTCCTCCAATACCGCGGTCGCCACGGTTTCCGCTGCGGGCGTCATCACGGCTGTCGGTGCCGGCACGGCCACCGTCCAGGTCACCGCGGCCGGGGGTGCCGGTGCCGCATCGGCCAGCTATGCCGTCCCCGTGACCGTGACCGCACCGGTGCCCGTCTCGCTGCTCGTCGAGCCGAGAACGGCCACGGTGACCGTCGGCGGCACGCAGGCACTCGCGGTCACCGCCACCTATCCGAATGCTTCCACGGGCGCGTTGACCACCGGCTTGACCTGGTCGTCGGCCAACACGGCGGTGGCGACGGTGTCGGCTGCCGGTACGGTCACCGGCGTGGCGGCCGGCACGACCACCATCACTGCCACCCACACGCCCAGCGGTCGTGCCTCCAGCATGACGATCACCGTGGTGCAGGCGGCGCTGTCGTATTCAGTGCTCGATTTCCGCACCCCGGGAGTCAACTACGCGCTCACGCCGTTCGGTGGCGAGCAGGCGGTACTGACCAGCAGCGGCGTGCCAGCCGGCGGTCCGGCAGGCCAGGTGGCGAAGATCACCCGTGCGGCCGGCTCCGAGTGCTGGGCGGGCACCACGATGTCCATCGGCGACCAGTTCTCCATCGGCCGCCTGCCGTTCTCGGCGACCGCAACGACCATGACCGTGCGACTCCATGTGCCGGCCACCGGCATGAGCATCAAGCTCAAGGTCGAGGACGCCACCAACGGTGGCGTTTCCGTCGAGACCGATGTGGTCTCCTCGGTCGTCGGCTGGCAGACACTGACCTTCGATTTCTCGCGACAGACTCCGGGCACCGCCGCACTCAACCCGGCCAGCACCTACAACAAGATCTCGATTTTCCCGAACTTCAGCTGCCCGGCGGCCGGTCCGTCGGCCGACGAGGTGTTCTACGTGGATGAGGTGCGCTTCCTCGGCGCAGCGGCTCCCTCGGCGCCGCCGTTGAGCCCGCCCCAGGCCAACTCCTACGCGGTGCTCGACTTCAATACCGCCGGGGTGACCTACACGCTCACGCCGTTCGGCGGCATCGGTGCCGAGCTCACCGCGGCCGGCGTGCCGGCGAGCGGACCGTCCGGACAGGTGGCCAAGCTGACGCGTCCGGTCTCGGCCGAGTGCTGGTCGGGTACCACGATGTCGGTCGGGGGATCCTTCTCGATAGGTCGCCTGCCGTTCTCGGCCAGCGCCACCACGATGACGGTGCAGTTGTACTCGCCGGCTGCGGGTCCGTCCATCAAGCTGAAGGTGGAGGATGCGGGGAATGCCGGCGTATCGGTCGAGACGGACCAGCCGGCCGTGGCGGGTTGGCAGACGCTGACTTTCAACTTTGCCAATCCGACGCCGGGTACGGCGGCCCTCAACACCGCCAATACCTACAACAAGGTGTCGATCTTCCCGGGCTTCAGCTGCGGCGGCACCGCGGCAAGCAGCGAGCAGGTGTTCTACGTCGGCCCCGTCACCTTCCTCGGTGCGGCGGCCCCGAGCGCCCCGCCGCTCTGAGTCGAGGGGGCTGCCCCCCCTCGCGCGAGAGCTGCGTCCGGCAACCCCGGCCGCAGCTCTCCGTGGCGTGACTCGGTACAAGTCACGATGTTGCCCTGGTCGCCATGCGCTAGCTTGCGCGCATGGAAACCCTCGAACCCGAAGACGCCGTCCGGCCCGCGCCACCGATGGTCACGCCGTTCCAGTTGCTGGGGGGTGACGAAGCGCTCATCAGGCGCGTGGTGGACCGGTTCTACGACCTGATGACAACGGCGCCGGAGTACCGCCTGCTGCGGGGCATGCATGCCGCGGATCTCTCCCCCATGCGCGACCGCCTCACCTGGTGGTTGACCGGATGGCTGGGAGGTCCCCCTCGTTATCAGCAAAACACCGGGCGTGGCATCTGCATCACCGCCGTCCATCGCCCGTTCCCGATCGACGCCGAGGTGCGTGACCAATGGCTGGAGTGCATGCGTCGCGCCCGGGAGGAGGTCGAGGCCCCCGCGGAGTTCCGCGCGATGATCGAGGGACCCCTCGCCGGCATCGCCGAGTTCCTCCGCAACTGCTG
>JBJTPC010000330.1:0-2829 GCA_046074905.1 Gammaproteobacteria bacterium | reverse complement strand
ATGCCGAACCCGAAGGTCGGCACGGTCACCCCGGACGTCGCGGGCGCCGTGCGCAACGCGAAGGCCGGTCAGGTGCGTTACCGCTGCGACAAGGGCGGCATCGTCCACTGCACGATCGGCAAGGCGGACTTCACCGTCGAGGCCCTCAAGGACAACCTAAACGCGCTGCTGGCCGACCTGCTCAAGGTCAAGCCGGCTGCCGCCAAGGGCATTTACGTCCAGAAGGTCGCGATCTCGTCGACCATGGGTCCCGGCGTGCCGGTCGACCGCAATACGCTCGCCCTGAAGTAAGGGCGGGCCGGGGCGGCGCCCTCGCAGGAGGGTGTCGCAGGTTTTGTTGAGGATGGAAAGCCGGACCGGGTGACCGGGCCGGCGCCATCGAAGACCGCAGGCGGGGCAGCCCGGGTCCGGCGCAAGCCGGGAAGGGCCGGCCCCTTAATCGACAGCCTGCGCAGATGGTGTGACCGATTCCGGTTTGTCTCGCGGCCTGGCCGCGGCGCCTGCCGGCAGAAGTTCACCGTCAAGGTGGGTCCCCCAGGGAGGGAGGACCTGAGAGTGGTGCCGCGAGGTCCGTCGGCCGCATCCGTGCGGGGCAGGCGGGGTCGGGGCACTTGGCTGAATCTTCTGCCAGGAGATTTTTTGTGTCGATGAATATCGAGCAGAAGAAGGCGCTGGTGGCCGAAGTCCACGAGGTTGCGCGTTCCGCGCAGTCCGTCGTGGCAGCGGAATACCGTGGCCTGACCGTCACGCAGCTCACCGACCTCCGCGCCAAGGCGCGCGCGGCCGGCGTGTATGTGCGCGTGGTCAAGAACACGTTGGCCCGCAAGGCGGTCGCCGGGACCTCGTTCGAGCCGATTGGCTCGCAGCTGAAGGGACCGCTCATCCTGGCTTTCTCGAAGGACGATCCGGGCGCCGCCGCGCGCGGGGTGAAGGACTTCGCGAAGGCCAACGACAAGCTGGTGGCCACGTTGGTTTCGCTGGGCGGCGCCGTGCTGCCGGCGAAGTCAATCGAGGCCGTTGCCAGCCTGCCGACGCGGGACCAGGCGCTGTCGATGCTGCTGGGCACGATGAAGGCGCCGATCGAGAAGTTCGTGCGGACGCTGGCCGCCCCCCACACCAAGCTGGTGCGGACGGTGGCTGCGGTGCGCGACCAGAAGCAGGGTGCCGCGGCCTGAGGGGCCGGGGTACCAGTCATTTCCAACCCATAGCAATTTCCGGAGTCCAAAATGGCCGTTTCCAAGGAAGAGATCCTCGACGCAATCGCCAACATGACCGTCCTCGACGTGGTCGAGCTGATCAAGGCGATGGAAGACAAGTTCGGCGTGACCGCCGCTGCCCCGGTGGCCATGGCCGCCGCCCCGGCCGCCGCGGCTGCCGCCCCGGCTGCCGAGGAGCAGACCGAGTTCACCGTGGTCCTCAAGGAGTACCCGGCTGACAAGAAGGTCACCATCATCAAGGTCGTGCGCGAGATCACGGGCCTGGGCCTCAAGGAGGCCAAGGACCTGGTCGAGGGCGTGCCCGCCACCGTCAAGGAAGGCGTGTCCAAGGCCGATGCCGACAAGTTCAAGAAGTCGCTCGAAGAGGGCGGCGCGAAGGTCGACATCAAGTAAGCCGAAAACGCGGCCCGTGCGGCTGGAGGGACCAACCCTTCCCGTCGCCGGTCCGCGGACAGCGTCCCGCCCGTCCACCGCCTCCTGGCGGGGGACGGGCGTCGGCGCTTAAGCCGGCGGCCGGGAAGGCCGTGCGGCAGCGAAGAAGAGTCCGGTACTGGCAGCAGAAGCAAAGGTGGGACAGATGGCCTATTCCTTCACCGAGAAGAAGCGCATCCGCAAGGATTTCGGCAAGCGTCCGAGCATCCTCGAGGTGCCGTACCTCCTGGCGATCCAGCTGGACTCCTACCAGAAATTCCTCCAGAAGGACCTGCCCGAGGATCGCCGCGACGATTCCGGCCTGCAGGCAGCCTTCAAGAGCGTGTTCCCCATCACCAGCTACAGCGGGAACGCGATCCTCGATTTCAAGAGCTACGAACTCGGGCGTCCCGTGTTCGACGTCAAGGAGTGCCAGCTCCGCGGGCTCACCTACGCCGCGCCCCTGCGCGTGAAGGTGCAGCTGCGCGTCTACGAGAAGGACCCCTCCGGCGCGAAGAAGCTCAAGCGCGACATCGCCGAGCAGACGGTGTTCCTCGGCGAGCTGCCCCTGATGACCGACAACGGTACGTTCATCGTCAACGGCACCGAGCGCGTCATCGTTTCCCAGCTGCACCGCAGCCCCGGCGTGTTCTTCGACCACGACAAGGGCAAGACCCACAGCTCGGGCAAGCTGCTGTTCTCGGCGCGCATCATTCCCTACCGCGGCTCTTGGCTGGACTTCGAGTTTGACCCGAAGGACATCCTGTACTTCCGCGTCGATCGCCGCCGCAAGATGCCGGTGACGATCCTGCTGAAGGCCATCGGCCTGAAGCCCGAGGCGATCCTGTCGCACTTCTTTGTCAACGACCACTTCAAGTTGATGGAGGCGGGCGCGCAGATGGAGCTCGTCGCCGACCGCCTGCGCGGCGAGGTGGCCCGCTTCGACATCACCGACAAGACCGGCACCGTGGTCGTGGAGAAGGACAAGCGCATCACCGCGCGCCACATCCGCCAGCTCGAGCAGACCGGCACCACCCACATCTCGGTGCCCGAGGACTTCCTGGTCGGCCGCGTCATCGCGCGCAACCTGGTCGACGCCGACACCGGCGAGATCGTCGCCAAGGCCAATGACGAGATTACCGAGACGCTGCTGAAGAAGCTGCGCGCCGCGGCCATCCAGGACCTGCCCTGCCTGTTCACG
>JBJTPC010000329.1:0-3362 GCA_046074905.1 Gammaproteobacteria bacterium | reverse complement strand
CCTGCGCCTCGTTGCACCAGATCTCGAGCGGTGACATGCCCGGTTCGAGGTTGGGCACGGCGCGCAGGTCGATGCGACCGCCACGGTCGCTGTGGGCGACGGCCTCGGGCACCGCATTGGAGAGCCCGCCCGCGCCCACGTCATGGATGAGGAGGATGGGATTGTCCTCGCCCAGCGCCCAGCAGGCGTCGATGACTTCCTGGGCGCGCCGCTGCATCTCGGGATTGCCCCGCTGCACCGAGGCGAAATCGAGGTCCGCGCTGCTGGCACCACTATTGACGGACGAGGCGGCACCGCCACCGAGGCCGATGAGCATCGCCTGGCCACCGAGCACGATGAGCGCGGCACCGGGTGGCACCTCCGACTTCTCGACATGCTGGCGACGGACGTTGCCGAGGCCGCCGGCGAGCATGATGGGCTTGTGGTAGCCGCGCGTGACACCCTCTGGATCGCCGGGAATCGCCTGCTCGTACGTCCGGAAATAGCCGAGGATGCCGGGCCGGCCGAACTCGTTGTTGAAGGCGGCCGCGCCCAGCGGTCCCTCGGTCATGATTTCGAGCGGCGACGCGATGCGCGAGGGCGAGGCGGCAGGCCCCTCCCACGGCTGCTCGTGACCGGGGATGCGCAGATTGGAGACGGAGAAGCCGGTCAGTCCGGCCTTGGGCTTGGCACCACGCCCCGTGGCACCTTCGTCGCGGATTTCGCCGCCGGAGCCGGTCGATGCACCGGGGAACGGGGAAATCGCCGTTGGATGGTTGTGCGTCTCCACCTTCATCAGGATGTCGATGGGCTCGGCGTGGAACCCGAAGGTGCGACTGGCCGGATCCGGCCACAGGCGTTCGGCAAACGCACCCTCCATCACCGCGGCATTGTCGCGATAGGCGGACAGCACACCCGCGGGGCTGGCGGCATGGGTGTTGCGGATCATGGCAAACAGCGACTTCGGCTGTGCCTCCCCATCGACTGTCCAGTCGGCGTTGAAGATCTTGTGACGGCAATGCTCGCTGTTCGCCTGCGCGAACATCATCAGTTCGACGTCCGTGGGATCGCGGGCAAGTTTTCGATAGGCCGCCAGCAGGTAGTCGATTTCGTCGGGGGCGAGGGCCAGCCCCAGCGCGGCGTTGGCCTGTTCCAGCGCGTCCCGACCCGCCGCCATCACCTGGACCGTGGCCAGTTCGCGCGGGGCCGTGTGCGTGAACAACCGGGCTGCCGCGGATTCGTCCAGTACCACCGATTCGGTCATGCGGTCGTGCAGGAGCGACGCCAATGAGTGGAGTTGCGCGGTGGACAACGAGGCAGTGGACCGGAACCGGTAGCGGATGCCGCGCTCCACGCAGCGGACCTGCGTCAGACCGCAGCCGCGGGCGATGTCCGTGGCCTTGCTTGCCCACGGGGACAGCGTGCCGAAGCGCGGCACCACCAGCAGGGAGGCGACAGGGTCGGCTGGGATTGCCGCCATCGCCTCTTCGCGGGGACCGTAGGCAAGGAGACGATCGAGGACTGCCTCCTCGGCAGGGGACAGCGAGCCCTCGAGATCGACCAGGTGGACAAAATGCGCTTCGAGACCGGTCACCGCGGGGACCAGCGCCCGCAGACGGTCGAGCCATTGGTCGAGACGGAACCGGGAAAGCGCCAGGGCGCCGGTCTTGAGGAGCATTCGGTTCTCTTGGATCAGTTCTTGCGGTCCCCACCGGGGGGCGTGCCCCCGGGAGGAACGAACGGCAGGGGAAATGGGGCGACATTGCCGCCCTCGAGCGTGGAAATCCTGGCCAGGCCCTGCGCCGCGGTCTTGGCGCCGACCTCGTCGATGCGCAGCACGCTTTGCAGCGGGAGGTAGGTGCGCTTGACGCCCTCGAACTCCGACTTGATGCGCTCCTCGCCCGGGTCCACGACCAGGGTAGTGCGCTCGCCGAAGACCAGTTGCTCCACTTCGATGAAGCCGAACAAGGTGCCCTGGCTGACCTTCCTCGCGAAGATTTCCCAGACCTTGCCCTGGTGGACGAAGACAACCTTGAAAATGTGACGTTCAGCCATTTTTTGGCAGTGCCGAAGGGGTACTTTGAAGGGGCGCCAGTTTACACCCCGGGAGCCCCCCTCGGGGATGGCGCGCGACGGGAGTGGACGATGGCCCTGCGCTTGCACCTGGTCAGCAAGCAGGCGGCAGCCCTTGGCAAGGCCGCCATGGTGGAGTTCGGTGTCCATGGAGGACGGCTTGGTCGTGCCCCGGACAACGACTGGTGTTTGCCCGACGACCACCGTTTCCTGAGCGCCCATCACGCCCGCGTCCTGCATCGGGAGGGCGAATGGCTGATCCAGGACACCAGTTCCAACGGCGTCTGGCACAACCACGACACCCAACCCATCGGCCGGGGCAACACCCGCCGCCTGGCCCATGGGGATCGACTGCGTTTCGGCGACTACGTCGCCCGGGTCGGTATCCTCGCGGACGACGCGGCAGCCCGGGTTTCCCCGGCGACCGAGAATCATCTCGATTTTCCCTTCGATATCCGCAGCCTGCTGGACGGCAGCGGCGCATTCCGGCGACCACTGCCGGTACCACGTTCCGCCAGCGCAACCATGACTGACGACGAACCGGAACTACCGGTACCGCCCCCGAATGCCCCGCCGCCGCTCCCCGCCGAACAACGCTCGCTGGCCTCGCTGCTCAGCGGTCCGCCCGGCCGCGACGGCACACGGGCCGGGGACGCCTGGCGCCTCCCGTCGCCGGCGGACGCGCCCCACGGCACCACGCCGCTGACCGCCTTCGGACGCGGACTGGGCCTCGACCTCGGCCGGCTCCCGGCCGCAGAGCAGGCGCAGTTGTTTGCGGTGGCTGGCCAGTTGCTCCGTGAATACACGCTGGGTCTCATGGCCCAACTGCGAGAGGAGCGCGCGCGGACGGCGGAGTTCGGCACCGCGGTCGAACCGATTGCCCGCCATCCCAATCCGCTGCAGGCCCTCGACAGCACCGAAGCGGTCCTGCGTCGCTTCCTGGTGGAGCGCTCCCCGCGCTTCATGGGTCCGGTCGAGGCAGTCCGGGATGCCTTCGAAGACCTCACCACGGCGACCACGCTGCACCACGAGGCGACCCGCGCCGGCCTCGATCATCTGCTGCACCAACTCGCACCGGACCAACTGGAGGCGCGCTTCAACCGTGTCCTCGGCGCACAGGGCCAGGCGGGCGATACCACCCGCTACTGGCCGCTCTACCCGGAACTGCACCGCACCGTCACGCAGCGACGGCGGGATGGGCTGCCCTACGTGTTCACCGAGGGCTACGCACTGGCGAGGGAGGCGGCCCGCCTCGCGGCGGAAAGTGCGATGGGCGCCACCACCGACGTGAACGAAACGGTCAACCGGCG
>JBJTPC010000328.1:0-5456 GCA_046074905.1 Gammaproteobacteria bacterium | reverse complement strand
TGCACCACCATCACGGTCACCACCGTGCATGCCACCGTGCCCAGCAGCAGGGGCGCGTCGCGATAGCCGATCGCCTCGGCGAGTCGCAGACCGAGACCGGGGATGCCCAACAGCACCTCGACCGCGACTGCCCCCGCCAGCAGGTCCGCTGCCGCCGGCGCCAGTCCGGCGACCACGACCGGCGTGGCAGCGCCGAGTCCGTAGTGCCAGCCGAGTCGGTACCGGGGGACCCCCCGCATGACCAGCGCCTGCCACCAGGGAGTGGTCGCGACCTGGGCCAGTCCATGCAGGGTCCAGCGCACCGTGGCGGCCAGAATGGGCACGCCGAGCACGATGGCTGCCAGCCCTAAGCCAGCCCAACGGCCGAGATCACTGGCGATCGCGGGACCTGGGGATGACCAGCGACTCAGCAGGAGGAGCAGCAATGGTCCGAGCAGAAACGCGGGCAAGCAGGTCATCACGTCCACCAGTGCTTGTGCCCAGCGCCGGACTCGGGGCGTGCCCTGCGTATGCAGGGCCACGGCCAACGGGAGCCCGATCACCAGTCCTAGCACGATCGCCGACCCGCCCCGCAGCAGGCTCCTGGGCCAAGCGGACACCAACAAGTCGATTACCTGTATTCCGCGATGGTGCCAGGACTCGCCGAAGTCACCCTGCAGCGCCCTGCCGAGCCAATGCCACCATTGCGTGGACCATGGCTGGTCCAGTCCGAAGAGTTGTTCCAACCGGGCCTGCTGCAGCGGATCCTGATGTTGGACGGCAGCGAACGGGCCACCGGGCGCGAAGCGCAGGCCCAGAAAGCACAGCAGGCAGGCGCACACGACGGCAGGCGGAATGAGCGCCCACCGCTCGACCAAGGCGCGAGCGATGCCCCGGTTCACCGTTCCCCTCCCCCCGGGCCACTCGTCGGTGACGTCCCCAACCCCCTCGCGGAACGGGTGACGTGGCGCAAATTGCGCTGGCCCATCCGGAAGGTTGCATTGCAGGTCGCGAATCCGCAAGAACATGACGCCCTGCGGCGTTGACTTTAAGGGGTCAAATCGCCTATTTTTCGCAGCGCAAAAACCTATTGATTTCATCGGTGTCCGCGCGGCCCGCGGCACTGCCTGGAGGACCCAATGCGCAGGATTCTGGTGGGCGTGAAGCGTGTCGTGGACTACTCGGTCCGCGTGCGCGTGAAGCCGGACGGCTCGGGGGTGGCGCTGGATGGCGTCAAGATGAGCATCAACCCCTTCGACGAAATCGCCCTCGAGGAGGCGCTGCGCATCAAGGAGCGCGGCGAGGCAGACGAGGTCGTGGCCCTGTCCATTGGTCCGGACGACGCGCAGCAGCAGTTGCGCACCGCGCTTGCCATGGGTGCCGACCGCGCCATCCTGGTCAAGAGCGACGAGGCCATCGAGCCACTCACGGCGGCCGAGGTTTTCACCGCAATCGCCAAGGCCGAGGAAGCCCGGTTGGTCATTCTCGGCAAGCAGGCGATCGACGACGACGCCAACCAGACGGGCCAGATGGTCGCGGCGCTGTGGGATCGCCCGCAGGCGACTTTCGCCTCCAAGGTGGAGTTCGCGGGTGACGTGCTCCGCGTGACCCGCGAGGTCGATGCCGGCCTGGAAACGCTCGAGGTCGACCTGCCTGCGGTGGTCACCGTGGACCTGCGACTCAACGAACCTCGCTACGTCAAGCTGCCGGACATCATGAAGGCGAAGAAGAAGCCGCTGGACGTCAAGTCCTTCGGTGATTACGGTGTCACGCCGGTCAGCCGCCTCAAGGCAACGCATTTCGCGGCCCCTGCCCAGCGGAGCAAGGGGGTCATGGTCAAGGACGTCGCCGAACTGGTCGACGCACTCAAGAAGAAGGGGCTTGTCTGATGTCCAGCAAGGTTCTGGTGGTTGCCGACCATGACGGCAGCAAGCTGAATGCCGGAACGGCGCGCGCGGTGAAGGCCGCCGCGGCGGTGCCGGGTGCCGAGGTCCATGTTCTCGTGCTCGCAGCGGACGGTGCGGCGGTCGCCGCCGCAGCGGCGACACTCGAAGGCGTCGCGAAGGTGCTGGTGGCCAACCGCGCGGAGAACGCCCATGCCATGGCCGCCATCCAGGCGCCGCAGGTGGCCGAAGTCGCGACGGGTTACACCCACGTGTTCGGTCCCTCCTCCAGCTTCGGCAAGGATCTCATGCCGCGTGTCTCCGCCTTGCTCGGGGTGGCGCAGGTGTCTGATCTCATGTCCGTCGAGGGCACGCACAATTTCAAGCGTCCCATCTATGCGGGCAACGCGATCATCACGGTCGAAGCCCCGTCCGACCGTCTCGTGGTTGCCACGGTCCGTACTGCATCGTTCGATGCTGCCGGCACCGGCGGCGCGGCCGCGGTGGAGTCGATCACCACGACCGCTTCGCTCCCCACCCACACGCGATTCGTGGGCGTGCAGTCGGCAAAGAGCGACCGTCCCGATCTGCAGAGCGCTCCCAAGGTCGTTTCCGGTGGTCGTGCCTTGGGCAGCAAGGAGCAGTTCAGCCTGGTTTTCGGGCTGGCTGACCAGATGGGCGCTGCCGTCGGGGCTTCGCGCGCAGCGGTCGATGCCGGCTACGCCCCCAACGAGCTCCAGGTGGGACAGACGGGCAAGATCATCGCCCCGGAGCTGTACGTGGCCGTGGGGATTTCGGGTGCCATCCAGCATCTGACCGGCATCAAGGACGCCAAGACGATCGTCGCGATCAACAAGGATGCCGAGGCGCCGATCTTCGAGGTGGCGGATATCGGACTGGTCGCGGACCTGTTCGTCGCCGTCCCCGAGTTGCAGGCAGCGCTGAAGGCCGGCTGATGCGCGGAGCACACCGGCGTCCGTCCGGTGTGGGTTCGACGCAAAAGAAAGGGCGCCGCAAGGCGCCCTTTCCGTTTCCACCCGGCGGGGGGCCGACCGGCAAGCCGGCCCGCTGCCTGATCAAAGCTGGCCGAGAACGTAGTCCGCGGCGCTGACCTTGAACTCGCCCGGGGCTTCGACGTTGACATGGGTAACCATGCCGTCCTTCACGACGAGCGCGAAACGCTGACCACGCTTGCCCATCCCGAACCCGGAGGCGTCCAGTTCCAGACCCAGCGCACGGGCAGCATCGCCGTTGCCGTCCGCCAGCATGGTGATCTTGCCATCGGCGTGCGAGGCCTTGCCCCGGGCGTTCATGACGAAGACGTCATTCACGGCCATGCAGGCGACGGCATCGACGCCCTTGGCCTTCAGGGCATCGATCTGGTCGACATAGCCCGGCAGGTGGCGCGCGTGGCAGGTGGGGGTGAAGGCGCCGGGCACGGAGACGAGCACGACGGTCTTGCCGGCGAGCAGTTCATCCGAGGTGAGGTTGGCGGGACCATCGGCGGTCATGGTCTTGAAGGTGACGGAAGGAAAACGGTCACCGGCCTGGATTGTCATGTCGTGCTCCTGTTGGCGGATTGGCGATTACGGGGTTGTTCGGCGGGGTGCGCCGCATGGATTCGCGATTGAACGGTCAGCCCTTGTATGGCCGGGAGAGGAAGCGGCCACGCGGTGCTCCGACGATGCGCCCCTTGTCCCACACCACCTGGCCGCGCAGGAAGGTCGTGGTTACCTTGGCGGTCATCGGCAGACCCTCGAAGGGCGTGTAGCCTTGCGTCGACTCGGAGTCCACGCCATGGATGGTCCAGTTGCGGTCCGGGTCGACCAGGACGATGTCGGCGTCGAACCCGGGGGCGAGGTCGCCCTTGGCATGCAGCCCGAAACGTCGCGCCGCGTTCCAGGACGTCACCTCGGCGATTCTCCCCCAGTCCATCCCGCGCCGGCGTCCCTCGGAAATCAACGCAGGCAACAGGTACTCGGCACTCCCGAAGCCCGACCTGGCCTGGACCACATCGGTGGGACGCTGCGGGTCGAGCTTCAGTTCGTGGCGGCAGCAGGTGTGGGCACTGCTGACCCAATGAAGCTGACCGTCGAGCAGTGCCTGCCACAGGGCTTCGACATCCTCCCGGGTGCGAAGCGGCGGGTTCACCTTCGCCAGGGCACCTACCGGGGCGTCCTGGTCGAGGCACAGATGGGCAATGTCGACTTCCCGGCGTACATCGAGTTGCGGGTAGGCGCGCGCCATCGCCAACGCAGCCGACAAGCCGCGTCGCGTTGACAGTTGCAACAGGTTGACGGCGGGGCACTCGGTCTCGTGTGCCAACTGGAGGGCTGCGGCAATGGCCACCGCCTCCGCCTGGGCCGGGTGGGCCGAAGCGTGGGCCCGCAGCCCGGTCGGCTTGTGGTCCTTGGGGAGGCCACGTCCGTAGGCCGCCACCAACTCCGCTGCCTCACAATGCAGACTGAGCGAAAAGTCGCCGCGACGCTCCGGATACCGCTCCGCCACCCGCCGCAACGCCCGCACTACGGCCTCGAGGTAGGCAAGGTCCAGTTTTCCTTCGCGCCATTGCCGAGGTTCGGCCGGGGCACCCGGCAGGGCGGACCCGGCGCCGGAGGCAAAGCCCTGAAAAGAGGTGATACCAAGGGCGCCGGCCACCGCCTCCAACTCGTCGAGGTGACGACGATCCAGGGGGCCCAAGTGGAACGCGTAGTCGGTATGGAACCGACCCTTCGCACTGGCCAGCAAGGCCGGTACCGCCGTCGCGTAGGGGACGCTCGATTCGAGCGAGGGCTGACCGTCGCGAACGTAGCAGAGCACCGTGGTGATGCCCCCCTGTGCCATGGCGCGGCTTTCACTGGCAGCGTCTTCCTCCAGCGTCGCATAGACGCCAAGATGGACGTTGGCATCGACGAGTCCGGGAAAGGCGAGCAGCCCTTGCCCGTCATGGATTCGCTTCGCCTGCTCGGCGGGGAGACCCCTGCCTACACGCAGGATCTTGCCGCCGCGTACGGCGATATCCGCCAGTGCCGCCCCCGACTTTCCGGGCCGAACGACCCGGACATCGCGAACCAGCAAATCCCACTGTTCCCCCGGAGGCACCGCCGGCGGCGGCAGTGCCTTCGGTCGCGCAGCCGCCGCGGAAACGGACTTGGTACGGGACGGCATGGCGGCCGCGGGTTTGGCACGAGTCGCCGGCGGGGCTGCGGGGCTCGTACGCTTCGGCGGGGTCTTGGACGGCGACATCCGCGTATGTTAACTGCTGGCGTCGTTTTTTGTGCGCTGCGGCGAACTCACCGGGATCTAGCGCCTGAGGGCTCCGCGGGCGGCGAGGATGTGCGAGCGCATGACCGATGCCGCCCAGTCGGGATCCCCGGCATCAATGGCCCGCACCATCTCGAGGTGATGAAGGGCACTTCGTTCAAGGTCTTGCGGGCCATACTTCGCAAAGGTTTTCAGGATCAACGGCGCCTCTAGCAAGGCCGCCAAGGCCCTCGCGAGTCGCGGACTGTTGGCGGCTTCCTGCAGCCGGCGGTGAAACCGGCTGTTCAGTTCGCCGATCCGCTCGAGGTGTCCCTCCGCCCGCTGGCTCGA
>JBJTPC010000327.1:0-3850 GCA_046074905.1 Gammaproteobacteria bacterium | reverse complement strand
GTCACCATCGCCGAGAGCCTGCTGGAGCACAACCCGGGTCTCGAAGCATCGCGCCTGCGCGATGTCGACTATCTGCGTGGCGAGTGCATGCGCCGCGGCATTCCTGTCCAGGCACAGGACGGGGCGGGCAAGTTGCAGATCGAGCTGTTCGAGAAGACAGTCGAACACACGCTGGTGCAGCCGACGTTCGTGTATGCCTACCCCACGGAGGTGTCGCCGCTGTCGCGGTGCAACGACGCTGATCCGTTCCTCACCGACCGCTTCGAGTTCTTTGTGGGTGGGCGGGAGCTGGCCAATGGCTTTTCCGAGTTGAACGATCCGGAGGACCAGGCGGCCCGCTTCGAGGCGCAGGTGGCGCGCAAGGGGGCCGGCGACGAGGAGGCGATGTTCTACGACGCCGACTACATCCGTGCGCTGGAGTATGGCCTGCCGCCCACTGCCGGCCTCGGCATCGGCATCGACCGTCTGGTGATGCTGCTGACCGACGCACCGAGCATCCGCGACGTGTTGCTGTTCCCGCATCTCCGGCCCGAGCACTAGATCCATCGCGGCGGTTCCGGCAGTGGACAATCCCCCGACGTTCGAGCGTGGTGTCCCGGCCCCCATCGGGGTGTTCGACTCGGGTGTCGGTGGCCTGACCGTCCTGCGTGCGCTGGCCCGGACCCTGCCGGACGAGCGCTTCCTTTATCTCGGGGATACGGCCCGCCTGCCCTATGGCACGAAGACGGCGGACACGGTCGTGCGCTATTCGGTGCAATGTGCCGGATTGCTGGTGCAGCGCGGCGTGAAGGCACTGGTGGTGGCCTGCAACACCGCCTCGAGCGTGGCCCTGCCGGCGCTGGCCGCTGCCTATCCCGGGATTCCCGTGCTGGGAGTTGTGGAACCCGGAGCTGACGCCGCCATTCGCGCGACCGGCAAGGGTCATGTGGCCGTCATCGCCACCGAGGGTACGGTGCGCGGTGGTGCCTACGTGCGCGCCCTGCAGTCTCTCGATCCCGCCGTAAGGGTCACGCAGGTGCCCTGTGCCCTGTTCGTGGCCCTCGCCGAGGAGGGATGGACGGACGGGGTGGTGGTCGAGGCGGTGGCCCGCCGCTACCTGGAAGCGGTGTTTGCCGGGAGCGACGCGCCGGACACCCTGCTGCTCGGCTGCACGCATTTCCCGGTACTCGCCCCGGCGCTGCGTCGCGTCGTGGGCGACGACGTGATGCTGGTGGACTCCGCGGCGACGACGGCGTTGGCGATGGCGCGACTGCTCGGAAAGTCGGTGCCGGTCGAGAGTGCCATGCCGGGGCCTGCCGCGGTGGCGGATTCCGGTACGCGCTTCCACTTCCTTGCCACCGATGGACTCGAGCGCTTCGCACGCGTCGGGGCCACTTTCCTCGGCACGCCGATCGCACCGCAGGCGCTGGAACTGGTGGATCTCTGAACGCTGGCCGGTGGGCAGGCGGCCCCGCTCCCGGTACGGAAATCAGCGGGCCTCGCGGAGACGGCGCAGCGCCGGTGCTTCGGCATCCTCGATGCCCGCCGGCACGTTCTCGTACCAGTGGATGTTCACGAAGCCCTTCGGGAAGGTGTGGTAGAGCTGCGCCTTGAGCTTCGGGTCGACCAGATTGAGGGTGCCGCGGGCAGCGCTGAAGTTGCCGACCGCCCCGGTGATGCGGGCCGCGATGTCCGGACGTGCGGCGAAGTTGATCCAGGCATAGGCCGCCGCGTCGTTGCCGCCCCGCGCCGGAATGGCGGAGGCGACGATCCACCCGAGCATGCCGGACGTCGGCATCAGGTATTTCACCGGGGCCGCCTCGCGGTTCAGGGCCCACGACGGCGCATCCCAGAACATGGCCGCGGTAATCTGGCCCGAGCGGAAGGCATCCTGCAGTTCCTTCTCGCCCTGGAACACGAGGCCGATGTTGCGCTTGCACTCGATGAGTCGGTCGACCACGCGATTCGCCATGGCTGCGTAGGCGCGAGGGTCCCGGTACAGGGCGAAGGGATTCTCTCCGTAGGCGAAAGCGAAGGCGATGAGGACCGGGCGGACGTCGCGGATGGCGGTCTTGCCGCGGAGGTCGCTGCGGCACAGATCGGTGTAGTCCTTGACGTTGCGGGCCCGTCGGGTGTTGACGGTGATTCCCTCCGTTCCCCACAGGTACGGCACCCCGTAAACCTGGTCGCCGAGCGTCGTGTTGCGCCGCGTGGCCTCGAGCATCTCCGGAAGAAAGCGGTTGAGCTCGATCCGGGCGAGGTCCAGCGGTTTGTAGATGCGGTACTGCTGCTGGGCGCCTGCCACGCGGTCATGGGATGGATGGACGAGGTCGTAGCCGGCCCCGCCGCTGCGCCGCAGGCGCGCGATGATGTCCTCGTTGTTGCTGAGAGTCACCTCGATCTCGTAGCCGGTTTCCTTGCGGAAGTCGGCGGCCACGTCGGCGGGGATGTAGTCGGTCCACGTCAGCACACGCAGCTTGCCGGCTGCCATCGCCTCCGTCAGCGGCAACGCGCTGAGCAGGAGAAGCAGGCCTTGACGTAGCAGTCCCATGGCGCCGGAGGTTAACCCGGCGACGTCGGCTTTGTCACGCCGAGATGTGAGCGGTGGCGCGGTCGTCACCCGTCATCCGGGAAAGGCGCTAAGATTCATCGAAGGCCTGCCGATTCCCGCTGAAACCCGTTCGCGAGGCTCGGTCCGCTCACTCCACGGGATGGATGGAAGCTGTTGGCTGCTGGCGACGAAATCCTGGAGGCGGTGGCGGAGACGCTGGGCCGCATTGCCGAGGAGTTGGCCTTTGCCGAGCCTGGTACCGATACCGGGCTGCTGCCGGTCAACGCCCTGTTGATGGACCTCGAGCACCTGCCACCCGGCACGTTGCCTGCATCGCTTGCCTCCGGTCTGCGCTTCGCCCGCGCCTGGGTGGATGCGACGCTGGACGGGAGCGGACGGTTTGACGGGGCGACCCTGCAACACCTCAGCCTCTGGCATGGCTGGATGACCGATTGCGCCATGAGCGAGGCGGCCGGTATGGAACCGCCCTTGCCGCCGGCCGCCATCCAGATGGCGGCTGTCGAACCGGAAGCGGTGATTGCTTCCGTGCCGGCAGCGCCGATGGTGGCCACGCCGCCGGCGGTGGCGCCCGCCGTCGTCATCGAACCTGCTGCCGATGTGCCGGTGATGGTGCTGAAGCTGCCCGGCGAGGCGGACATGCTGGCGGAGTTCCACAGCGAGTCCCTCGAGCTCCTGCGCGCCATCGAGCGGGCGGTGCTGACACTCGAGGAGTCTCCGGGCAACGCCGAAGCGGTCAATGCCATTTTCCGCGCCTTCCATACGTTCAAGGGAAGTGCCGGGTTCCTGCAACTCGACGCGCTGCGGGACTTCGCGCACGAACTGGAATCCCTGCTCGAAGGCGTCCGCAGCGGCGCCGTGCCCGTCACGCGGTTGGTGATCGACGCCATCCTGGCCGGTGCGGATGTGCTGGGTTCCTGTACGCAGGCGGTCGGCGCCCAGGTGGCCGGCGTGAATGCCGGTGCCCCGATTCCGGTGGACTCGGGCCCCGTGCTGGTGCGGGTACGAGCCGCACTGCGCGGCGAAGCCTCCGTCCCTGCCGCTGCAGCGGCCAGGGAAGCCACCCCGCCCCCTGCATCCCCGCTGCCCACCACGCCCGAGGTCGCGACGGTGTCCGCCGTCGCGGTCGGGTCAGGCCCGGGACGGGGAGTCCCCACTGCCGTTGCACCGGCCGCGCCGGCAGTGAGTGACAATTTCGTGCGTCTGGACGCCTCCAAGCTGGATGCCCTGGTCAATCTCGTCGGCGAGTTGATGGTCGCCCAGGCCTTCGTGGTGGAGAGCCCGGCGGTTCGCGATGCTGAC
>JBJTPC010000326.1:0-2297 GCA_046074905.1 Gammaproteobacteria bacterium | reverse complement strand
GGAATTCATAAGTCATGTTCGCGAGATACAGGAGATATTCCGTGGCTACGGAGTCATCTGACCAGGCAAACTTGGGCGCAAAGTTTGGAGCGCTGGTCAATCAATCCTGGATGTTCATCTTCTTCTTCATCGGGTTTTTCCTCGTCTGGGAATACTCGGTGGTAGTCTTTGACATCCCCAAATACATCCTGACACCGCCGTCCGATGTCGTACGCAATGGATGGGCAGACATGCCCAAGCTAATCTACTTCAGCTACATCACGGGACTCGAGACACTACTCGGGTATGTTGTTGCGATCATCGTTGGCTTGCCATTGGGAATGGCGATCGCGTTCTCGAGCGTATTGCGGAGAACGATCTACCCCTTCTTCGTCTGCCTAGAAATGACACCGAAGATCGCGTTCGCTCCCCTGTTCATTTCGTGGCTGGGTTTTGGATTGCTGCCCAAGGTCATCATCGTGTTCCTGGTCTGCTTCTTCCCGATCGTCTTGAATGCCATTCTCGCGTTCAATTCCCTGAGCGAAGAGCTTACCAGGTTCTGCCGCTCGACCGGTGCGGGAGTATGGCGGACCTTCCTCAAGGTGAGATTGCCGGCCGCCATGCCCCAGTGCTTCGTCGGATTCAAGTATGCTGCGATCAATGCAACCGTTGGCGCAGCGATTGCGGAGTTCATCGGATCCGACCAGGGCCTTGGCTTTTACATTCAGATCGTCACGGGAAACATGTGGCCAGACCTTGCTTTCGCCGGCATATTCTTCCTGACGCTGATTGGCCTTCTCCTGTTCGGCGCCGTAACGCTTGCGGAGCGCCTCATCATCCCCTGGCACATCTCCGTTCGCCGCGTGAGGACCACATGAAGATCTTCGTATGCATTCCGCTTACCGAGAGGCAGCAACAGAGCCTTGTTCATTCCCTAAGAGGGGATGACATATTTTTTATTCCGGGGAATGGCTCGGGACCCGAGGTGAAGGCCGCCTTCAATGAGAGTGAGGTGGTGTTCGGAAATCCACCGGCAGACTGGCTTCTGGACGGAAGTCAGCCCCGCTGGATACAACTCGAATCAGTAGGCTTTGGTGAGTACCTCAATGCCGGCCTGGCAGCTGGGCCCAATCTCCCAATGATGTCCAACCTGTCCGGGTTTTTCTCGGAACCTGTCGCAGAGTCAATGTTGGCGGGGATCTTGGGATTTCTCCGCGGTCTCGGCCCGCTTCAAGAACTACAGCGTCGGTCGGAATGGATGGGAGACGCGCTTCGACCGCGCCTTCGCATGCTCAAGGGCTTGTCTGTCGTGATGATCGGTAGAGGCGCCATAAACAACAGACTTGCGGAACTTCTCGCACCCTTCGACTGCCGGATGACGAGTTTCGGCAGCGACCTTGAACTGTTGGACTTAGACGAAGCCTTGCGTGATGCTGACATTGTTGCCTGCTGTGTACCACACACGGAGAGGACCATGAATCTCTTCGGGGCTGATCGCTTGGCATTGCTCAAGACCGATGCATTGTTCCTCAATTTTGGTCGAGGTTCTTTAGTTGATGAGAGCGCGCTTGCCGATGCTCTTATGGCCGACCGACTGGGGGGCGCGGTCGTCGACGTGACGCGAGAGGAGCCAGTTCCGCATGACCATCCTTTCTGGGCCACACCACGGCTCATGCTCACTCAGCACACTGCTGGTGGGAGCGTTGATGAGCTCGAGCAGAAAGTCGAATTCTTTCTCGAAAATCTTGCGCGCTACCGGCAAGGCAAGGCGTTGCTCAGCCCCATTGATTTCAGGAGAGGCTATTGATGCCCCAGATCGCTAGTGCCCGCTGTATTCTGCTCAGTTCACCCTACGCCGATGCAGATGATCCAGAGATCAAGGAGTGCTTTCCGAACGGACCCAAGCGGACCATTGGCATGGTCGAGATTACACTCGACAATGGTGTCAAAGGTATCGGCGAGGGCTACCTGGCTGTATTCGCGCCATTAGTCTTCAAGTCGATCGTAGAACTCTGTGCACCACAGGTCGTCGGCAAGGATGCTTTTGACATAGATCGTCGCACAAGAGACCTGCGCAGTCTGTGCGATTACTGGTCACTTCAAGGGGCTGCGCGGCACGTCATCAGCGCATTCGAAATCGCCCTCCAGGACGCCAAAGGAAAGAGCCTCGGTAAGCCGGTCTATGATCTCTTAGGTGGAGCCCGACTTGACAGCATCCAGATCTACGGAAGTGGCGGATGCTGCGACGCGAAGGCACAATTCATCCGTGAACTTGAACTCCTGCAGTCAAAGGGCATTGAGCTTTACAAGATCCGCTC
>JBJTPC010000325.1:0-5949 GCA_046074905.1 Gammaproteobacteria bacterium | reverse complement strand
CGAACCGCATCTTGTGACCGATGCGTGTACTGGACATGGCGGTGTTTTCCGCTGCGCGTTGAAGGGTAGCCTCCGCACCCCCATAATTCAACCGCCCGGCATCCTGCCGGCAGGAGACCCGCTGTTGTCACAGGCCTCACCCGCGCGTCAGGCGGCGCCCCGTTCGCCCTGCATCAACGTCTGCACGCTCGATGTCTCCGGGACCTGCATGGGCTGCCAGCGTACCCGTGCGGAAATCGCCGGCTGGGTCCGTGCCTCGGCGGAGCAGCAGTGGGCCATCGTCACGGCGGCGGAAATCCGTCGTCGCGGCACCCCGGTCGGCAGCGTCCTCTAGCGTCTGGCGGCGCGTCGCGGCCGGTTGGCCGCCGGCGCGGGTCCGCTTGCGCCGTGCGACAATCGTCATCCTCAAATCGGTTTTCCTTCCCGAGGTTTCCATGATCACCGATGCAGTCCGCTCCCGGATCGAGTCCCATCTGGCTTCCGCGCCGGTGGTGTTGTTCATGAAGGGCTCGCCCGATTTCCCGCAATGCGGCTTTTCCGCCAAGGCGGTGGCTGCCCTGCGTGCCTGCCAGGCCAACTTCCGCCACTTCAACATCTTCGAGGATCCGGAAGTCCGCGAGGGCTTGAAGGAATACTCGCAGTGGCCGACCTACCCGCAGCTCTACGTCAAGGGTGAACTCATCGGCGGTTGCGACATCATCCTGCAGATGTATCAGAGTGGCGAACTGGCGGAGGTTCTCGCCGAAGCCGCCTGAGGTCTCATTCCTCGGTGGGCTCCAGCAGCGGGTTGCCCTGCGGATCCGGTCCGCGTGCGGCCCGCTGGCGTTCCAGTCCCGCCAGGAACATCGGCTGGAACTGATTGCAGATCGTGCAGAAGAGGTCGGCCGTGCGTTGCGCGTCGTAAGACGCGGAGTGCGCAGCGTCCTCGTCCCAGCCCAGACCGGCGGCGATCGCCGCACGTGCCAGCACGGTCTGGCCGAAAGCAACGCCACCCAGGGTGGCCGTGTCGAAACTGCTGAACGGATGGAACGGGCTGCGCTTCAAGTTGCAGCGACCGATGGCCGCGTTCAGGAACCCAAGATCGAAAGAGCTGTTGTGGCCCACCAGGATGGCGCGGGTGCACCCGTTTGCCTTCACCGCCTTGCGGACTTCCGCGAAGATCCTTTCCAGCGCGTCCTTTTCGGCGATGGCGGGTCGCAAGGGGTGATGGGGGTCGATCCCGTTGACTGCCAGCGAAGCCGGCTCCAGGTTCGCTCCCGGAAAGGGCTGCACATGGTAGCGGTGGGTCTCGCCCCGGCGGAGCACGCCATCGCCATCCATCTCGATCAGCACGGCAGCGATTTCCAGCAGTGCGTCGGTTCGCGAGTTGAAACCGCCGGTTTCCACATCGACGACCACCGGCAGGAACCCGCGGAAGCGGCGACCCAGCAGGGTCGGGGTCTCCGTACCCATCAAGCACATCCCCCGTCGACAATCTCCCAGCCGAGGACACCGCCCGCGCGGTACGGGACGAGTTCACCGTCCGGGAAAGGCAGGGTCGCTGGCACTTCGTGGTCGCGACGGCGCAGCGTGATGCTGCCGGCGTTGCGCGGCAGGCCATACCAGTCGGCCCCGAAGTGGCTGGCAAATCCCTCGAGACGATCCAGTCGCCCGACGCTGTCGAAAGCCTCGGCGTACAACTCGATACCGGCATGCGCCGAAAACACGCCCGCGCAACCGCAGGAGTGTTCCTTGAGATGCCGGGCGTGGGGCGCGCTGTCGGTACCGAGAAAGAACTTGGGATTGCCGCTCGTCGCGGCCTCGAGCAGCGCTTCGCGGTCCTGTTCGCGCTTGAGCACCGGCAGGCAGTACAGATGGGGGCGGAGACCGCCGCGGAACATGTCGGTACGGTTGTTCAGCAGATGCTGTGGCGTGAGGGTGGCCGCCACCTGCGGACCCTGGGCGCGGACGAACTGGACCGCATCCAGCGTGGTCGCATGTTCGAACACGAGACGCAGTCGCGGGAAACGGCGAACTAATCCCGAAGCGATGCGCTCGATGAACACGCGCTCCCGATCGAACACGTCGACTTCATGATCGGTGACCTCGCCATGCAGCAGGAACGGGACCCCCAGTTCCTCCATGCGCTCCAGCAGCGGATAGACACGGGCGATATCGGTCACACCGGCGTCGGAGTTGGTGGTGGCGCCGGCCGGGTAGTACTTGAAGGCGACCACACCCGGCGTCGCGGCCACGCGGTCGACTTCGTCAAGCGGCGTATTGTCCGTCAGGTAAAGCACCATGAGCGGCGTGAAGGTGCAATCGGGCGGCAGCGCGGCATGGATACGAGCCCGGTACGCCAGCGCCGCCTCTACCGTCGTGACCGTTGGCTTGAGGTTGGGCATCACGATGGCGCGACCGAACCGTCTTGCGGTGTGCGGCAGGACGTGCCGCAGCACCTCGCCGTCACGGAAGTGCAGGTGCCAATCATCGGGTCGGGTGAGGGTGAGTTGCTGCATGAAACGAGATGGCTCCTGTTCGTGGCTCAATGGCTGGGTGGGTCGGCGATGTCCAGCGCCCGCAGCAGGTCGTGGTCCTGCAACAGGGTCGCGGCATAGCGCACGCCGAACCCGGTGATGTCAGTGGTGATATGGGCAAGGCCGCCGCGACGGTGCGCGGGCGCCAGGTCCAGATGAATCCAGGGCAACCCGGGTGCAACGAAGCGCTGCAGGAACCGGGCGGCATGGATGTGGTCTCCCTTGCCCTCCACGGGGCACTGGGCGATGTCCGCCACTCGTGATTCGAGGTCGGTATCGAAGTCGGGGTCGAGCGGGAAAGCCCAGACCCGTTCCCCACTCACCTGACCCACGGCTTCCAGTCGTTGGCGCAGATCCAGCCGATTGGTGAACAAACCGGCGTAACGTTCGGTGAGGGCGCTGATGCAGGCACCGGTCAGTGTCGCGAAATCGACCAACAGGCGCGGTTTCGAGCGAGACGCCAGGGCGAGGGCATCGGCCAGCAGCATCCGTCCTTCGGCATCGGTGTGGATTACCTGGATCGTGGTGCCATTACTGGCCCGAACCACGTCCTGTGGCTTGTAGGCGGCGGCATCCAGGTGGTTTTCGGCCAGCGCCAGCCAGGCATCGACCGGCTGCCGATGGTCAAGTTCCGACAGGGCGAGCAGCGTGCCGAGGGTCACGGCACTGCCGGCCATGTCCATGTGCATGTCCAGCATGCCGCGGTGGGTCTTGAGGTTCACGCCCCCGGTGTCGAAGCAGACACCCTTTCCCACCAACGCCACGGGTGCAGCCGACTTTGCGCCCCGCTTGCCCCGTGGGCGCGGACGGTACGCGACCCGGATCAGGCAGGCATCAGCGGCGCGATTGCCCTGTGCCACGGCGAGGAAGGCACCGGCGCCGGCGCGGCGCAGGGCCCGTTCGTCGAGGATCTCGAGGCGCCAGCCGTGGCGGCGTGCGAGCGTTTCGACCCGTTGGCGGTAAACCCGCGGGCTCAAATGATTGCCGGGCAGGGCGGTCAACCAACGGGCGAACGCCGCGCCACGCTCGATCGCCTGCCCATGACGCTGTGCGGCGAGAGACAGGCCGACGGGGACCGCCAGTGGGCGGTCCGGTGAGGGGGCGCCGGCGCGTGAACGGAGTTCCGGTAACTCGTACTGAGCCGCTACCCAGGCGGACCACAACGCAGCACGTGCCGTGTCGTCACTGCCCCAGAGCACTACTTCCTGCGGACCGAGCGCCAGCGCGGACCTGACCAATTCTCCTGCCTGTCGGAGTGCCTCGAAGGTGCCCTGCAGCCCGGTCCAGCGCGCGCCATGGAGCGTGGTCGGCCGGCCCCCCACGATGGTCAGCACGCCCAGCGGTGCCGGTCGCTCCATGGGAAGTTGGCCGGAGCGCCGGCGCCAGTCGGTCAGCGCGGCCGGCCCGAGCAGCGCGATCGCTGCCGCCGTTTCGGGTTCGCCGCCCAGAAACAGGTAGGCGCGTCTGCGGGGACCCCTGGACGCCGCGAGCAGCGTGGGCGCGCGCCGCACTGGCACGTCGGGGAGGTCGGGAATCCGGGGGAGGGTGGGCATGCCCCTTCAGTTTGCCCTAAAGGCTTGTTCGATGCCCAACGGTGCATCGCCGACGCTTTCCGTTATAATCCAGCCTGACCAACGTTGTCATTCTCTGGCCAAGCCTCGCCGCGGGAGGGCCGACGTGCCCCGACAGACGGCGTATTTCGAGGGACTGCGATGACCGACAAGAAGAACCTGCCGGATGTCGATCCGGCAGAGACGCAGGATTGGTTGGAGTCAATCGACAGTGTACTGAGGGTTCATGGGAAGGAGCGCGCGCACTTCCTCATCGAGCGCCTCATCGACCACGCACGACGTAACGGCGCGTACCTGCCCTACACGCCGAACACCGCCTACGTGAACACCATCGGCGTCGAGCGCGAGAAGCCCTATCCGGGTGACCGCGCGCTGGAGCGACGACTGGAGGCCTACCTGCGCTGGAATGCGATGGCGATGGTGGTGGCCGCCAATCGGCAGAGCAGCGAGTACGGTGGACACATTTCCACCTACGCCTCTTCGGCCACGCTTTACGAGGTCGGCTTCAACCATTTCTGGCGTGCGCCGACCGCGGAGAACGGTGGCGGTGACCTCGTCTACATCCAGGGTCACTCCAGTCCCGGCATCTACGCGCGGGCGTATCTGGAGGGGCGACTGTCCGATGACCAGTTGCGCCACTTTCGGCAGGAGGTCGGTGGCAAGGGGCTTTCCTCGTATCCCCATCCCTGGTTGATGCCCGACTTCTGGCAGTTTCCGACGGTCTCCATGGGGCTCGGGCCGCTGATGGGTATCTACCAGGCACGCTTCATGCGTTATCTGGAGCACCGCGGCCTCGCACCGGCTTCCGACCGCAAGGTATGGTGCTTCCTGGGCGATGGCGAGATGGACGAGCCCGAATCGATGGGCGCGCTGACGATGCCGGTCCGCGAGAAGCTCGACAACCTCGTCTTCGTCGTCAACTGCAATCTGCAGCGGCTCGATGGCCCCGTTCGTGGCAATGGCAAGATCATCCAGGAACTCGAGGCCGCCTTCCTCGGCGCCGGCTGGAATGTCATCAAGGTCCTCTGGGGCAGCCGCTGGGATCCGCTTCTGGCCCGTGACACCAACGGCACGCTCCGTCGCCTGATGGAGGAGTGCGTCGACGGCGAGTACCAGAACTTCAAGCAGAAGGGCGGGGCGTACACGCGCGAACATTTCTTCGGAAAGTATCCCGAGTTGCGCGAGATGGTCGCGAACATGAGCGACGACGAGATCTGGCGCCTGCAGCGCGGCGGCCATGACTCGATGAAGGTGTGGAACGCCTATGCGGCGGCGCTCGCTCACAAGGGACAGCCGACCGTGATTCTCGCGCATACCGTGAAGGGTTTCGGCATGGGCAAGGCGGGTGAGGGCCAGAACACCGCCCACCAACAGAAGAAGCTGGACGAGGAGGCCCTGCGGGCGTTTCGCGATCGCTTCAATATTCCGGTGAGCGACGAGGAAATCGCGCAATTGCCCTTCCGTCGTCCAGCGGCGGACAGTCCCGAGATGCAGTACCTGCTGGAACGCCGTGCGGCGCTCGGCGGATCGCTGCCGGCACGCCTGGTCAGCCAGCGGCGCCTGCCCGTACCCTCGCTGGAGGCATTCCAGGGACTGCTCGAGTCAACCGGGGATCGCGAGATCTCGACCACCATGGCGTTCGTGCGGCTGCTCGGCGTGCTGCTGAAGGACAAGGCGTTCGGTCCGCATGTCGTACCGATCGTCCCCGACGAGGCCCGCACTTTCGGCATGGAGGGCCTGTTCCGGCAAATCGGCATCTATTCCTCGGCGGGCCAGTTGTATACGCCCCAGGATGCCGACCAGTTGCTCTACTACCGCGAGGACCGCAAGGGCCAGATTCTCGAGGAAGGCATCAACGAGGC
>JBJTPC010000324.1:0-3214 GCA_046074905.1 Gammaproteobacteria bacterium | reverse complement strand
GTTTACCATGGAAAGTTGGGATGCATGCATTGACCAGCCGGATCCCTATAGCGTATATCATACTGCATGTTGCTCGACGCAGTCTTCTAGTTGTCCTAAACTACCCATAAACCGGCATCGACCTGCACCCGGATCGCTTCCTCGCCGCCCTCGTGCCCTTCGCCCGCTGGATCGCACCCGCACCCACCCCGCGCCGTTTCGACACCTGGTTCTTCATCGGCGAGGCGGAGGAAAACGTCCACCCCGTCGCCGATGGGGAAGAAGTGGTCGAGGCGATGTTCGTCGAGCCGGCCGCGATGCTCGAGCGACTCTCCCGCGGCGAGGTCGACCTGCTGCCGCCGACCGCATTGACCGTGGAGTGGCTGGCCAAGGCGGGCTCGGCGAGCGCCGCAATCGAGCTCGCCCGGGCGCGATCCGCGCCGCGGGTCGAGTCCGAGGTGTTCCTGCGCGACGGGCAACCATGGATTCGGCTGCAACCGGAGAGCGGCTATGACCGACTCGAGTACCCCTCACCCGTACACGCGCCCGGACGGCGTGGGAGTTGACTGATGCGCATTGCCAAACCGATCCTGCTGGCGAGTACGCCCCTGGGCGTGGCTTGGGCGCTGGTGGAGGCCTGGCGGTTCCACTGGTGGCTCGCCGTGCTGATGGCGGTGCTGGTAGGCGTCATCGGCGCCTTCACGTGGATGACGGTCCGCCGTATCCGCGCCGAACGGCAAGCCGCGGCTCAATTCCCGACCAACGACTCCAGCGACTCCCAGCGCTCATAGGCTGCCGGCAATTCCGTCGCCAACGCCTGCAGGCGAGCCAGGACCGGCGCCGACTGCTCGCGCGGCAATCCATAGAAGGCGGGATCCTGCAAGCGTGCCTGCAAGCCGGCCTGCTCCTCCTCCAGCGCCGCAATGCGCGCCGGCAGGCCATCGAGTTCCCGCTGGTCCTTGTAGGACAGCTTGCGCCGGCGCGGGGCCGCCGGGGTTGCCTCCGCACCCGTGGCCGCGCCCGATGAGGACAACGGATCGGCCGCCGGGGAGGCCTCGCCGCTGCTTCCCCCACCCGTTCGCGCCGGGGCGGGTCGTTGCCGCAACCAATCGCTGAAGCCGCCGACGTACTCGCTCACCCGGCCACGGCCCTCGAAGGCCAGCACGCTGGTTGCGACGCGATCGACGAACTCCCGGTCATGACTGACCAGCAACAAGGTGCCGTTGAAATCGGCGATGCGTTCCTCGAGGAGTTCGAGGGTCTCGACATCGAGATCGTTGGTGGGCTCGTCCATCACCAGCAGGTTTGCGGGCTGTGCGAACAGCCTCGCCAGCAACAGCCGATTACGCTCGCCACCGGAGAGCATCGATACCGGCGAATTGAGACGCTCGGGCGGAAAGAGGAAATCCTGCAGCCAACCCGAGACGTGCCGGCGCTGCCCACCGACCACGACGGTGTCGCTGCCACCGGTGACGTTTTCCATCACGGTTGCCTCCGGGTCCAGCTGGGCTCGCTGCTGGTCGAAGTAGGCGACTTCCAGCCGGGTTCCCTGACGAACGCTGCCGGTCGCAGGCTCCAGTTGCCCGAGCAGCAGACGCAGCAGTGTGGTCTTGCCAGCACCGTTCGGGCCCAGCAGCGCCAGTCGATCGCCACGCATCACGCGAAGCGAGAGATCGCGAATCAGCGGCTCACCGTCGAAGCCATGGGTCAGGTGCTCCACCTCGAAGACGAGCTTGCCCGACGCCTGCGCCTCCTGCAGTTGCAGCCGCGCAGTACCGGCTCGATCACGGCGCTGGCGGCGCTCCTCGCGGAGTGCATGCAGCGCGCGCACGCGGCCCTCATTGCGGGTCCGCCGGGCCTCGATCCCCTTGCGGATCCACACCTCCTCCTGCGCAAGCCGCTTGTCGAACAGCGCGTTCTGCTCCGCCTCGACCCGCAGGGCCTCGGCCTTGCGCACGAGGTACTCGTCGTAACTGCCCGGCCAGCCCGTGAGCCGGCCCCGGTCCAGTTCGACGATGCGGGTGGCGACCCGGCGGATGAAGGCGCGGTCGTGGCTGACGAACAGGACGGCGCCCCGGTAGGACTGCAGGAAACGCTCCAGCCAGAGGATGGCCTCGACATCGAGGTGGTTGGTGGGCTCGTCGAGCAGCAGGACCTGCGGATCGGCAGCCAACGCGCGGGCCAGCAAGGCACGGCGTCGCCACCCCCCCGAGAGATCGGCCAGACGGACAGTCCCGTCGAGTTCCAGGCGTTCGAGCACCTCGGTCACGCGGCGATCCGCCTGCCAGTCTTCGACGGCGGCGGGATCGCCGGCCTGAACGCCTTCGCGAACCACCTCGAGGACCGGGCGCAAATCTTCCGTGAGGGCGTCCTGCTGCAGCAGCGCGATGCGGGTGCCGGGCGCGCACCACGCCTGCCCGGAATCCAGCGGCTGTTCACCCGCAAACACGCGGAGCAGGGAACTTTTCCCCTCGCCGTTACGCCCGAGCAAACAGACCCGTTCGCCGGCAGCCACCTCCAGATCCGCATGGTCGAGCAGCGGACGAAGGCCAAAGGCCAGGGAAGCATCAATGAGGCGAAGGAGCGTCATGCGGGGCGGTAAACTACGGGGTGTTCAACCCGCCCGCAAGCACAGTCGTGGAGCGCAGCATGAAAGTATCCCTGGACGCCGGCGAGGCACGTGTGATCGGCGTCCTGCTGGAAAAGGAAACCACGACGCCCGACCAGTACCCGCTGTCCGTGAATGCCCTCGCGGCGGGCTGCAACCAGAAGACCAACCGGGATCCCGTGCTGAATCTCGACGAAGCGAGCGTGCAGTCGATCGTCGACGGCCTCGCCAGACGGCATCTCGTGCTGGAGCGCAGCGGCTTCGGCAGCCGCGTCCCCAAGTACAAGCAATTGTTCTGCGATACCGAGTTCGGCTCGCTGCAGTTCACGTCGGCCGAACGGGCCGTCGTCACGGAATTGCTGCTGCGCGGGCCGCAGACTCCGGGTGAACTGCGCGCACATGGCCACCGGCTGCATCCGTTCGGGAGTCTCGAGGAGGTGCAATCGGCGCTGGACGGCCTCGCTTCCAGGACCGAACGCCCCCTGGTGGTCCGCTTGCCTCGCGCGCCCGGTGCGCGGGAGGCACGCTGGTCGCACCTGCTCGGCGATGACGCCGAGGCAGTCACGGCCGCCGCGATGGCCGGCGAAACGCTGCCGGCAGGGGGTGCCGGCGGGCCCGCCGCCGGAC
>JBJTPC010000323.1:0-8216 GCA_046074905.1 Gammaproteobacteria bacterium | reverse complement strand
CCATCGCCAGAAAGTCGATCAGCAAGGCACCGACGACGAAGAGCGCGAACAGGGTCCACAGCAGGGGGGTACCGACGGAGGTCATTTTATTGTCCAGTACAAAATCGGGCACAACGCCAACCGGTCTGACACCCCCTCAGGCCAGAAGGTTCCCGATACCCCGACGCACCAACACCGGGGCGGCGCGGGCGCTCACGCCGCCTTGAGCACCAACCGCAACCTTCCGCGGTCTGCCGTCACCTGGTAGTCCACCTCGGTAATCAGGTGCCGGATGATGGTGGCCGCCAGATCGTCTTCCGACGGCCGGTCGAGCGGATGGCCAGCCGATGCGGCGTTCTCCCAGGTCAGTTCGACTTCCCCCGTTTTCTCGGAGACGCCCACACCCAGAACAGCCCCCGATGCGCCGAGATGCGGGCGCTCCAGTTGTACCAACTCCTCGACCAGCAGGAGGAGGTTGTGCCGGAGTTTCGGGGAGAGCGCGTGCCGCTCGGCAAACGTCTCGATCTCGCCCGTCATGGCGTAGAAGTCGAAGTCCACGCTGGCGATATGCTTGCCGTAGCGGCGAATCCGCTGGATGAAGGCGCGGGTCTTCTCGCGCTTGGGAGCCCCGAACACCTGCTCGGGCGGGCCTTCCTCATAGATCATGCCTTCGTCCATGTAGAACACGCGCGTCGACACGTCGCGGGCGAAATCCATCTCGTGGGTGACGATGAGCATCGTCATGCCCTCCCGCGCCAGCTTGCGGATGACAGCCAGCACCTCGCTGACCATGGTCGGGTCGAGTGCGGAGGTGGGTTCATCGAACAGGATCACCTCCGGATCCATGGCGAGGCAACGCGCGATGGCGACCCGTTGCTTCTGGCCACCTGACAACTGCTCGGGCAGGAAGTGCGCCCGCTCCGCCAGGCCGACGAGTCGGAGCAATTCGAGAGCACGGCTTTCGGCAGCGGCCGGTGCGATCCCCTTCAGCTTGATCGGCGCCAGGGTGAGGTTTTCAAGAACCGTCAGGTGGGCGAAGAGATTGAACGACTGGAAAACCATGTTCATGCGCTGGCGCAGGGCACGCACGTCCGCGCCCGGGGCCAGTATGTCCTGGCCGTCGACCTCGAGAGTGCCGGCGGTGGGTTGATCGAGGAGATTGAGGCAGCGGAGGAAGGTACTCTTTCCCGTCCCGGAGGGGCCGATGATCGAGACCACTTCGCCCTTGCGAATATCGGCCGTGATGTCGCGCAGGACGACGGTGGACCCGTAATGCTTCGCGAGATGCTGGACACGGATCATGCGGAAACTCCCTTGGCACGGCGGCGTCTCGGGTCAATCCGGTGCTCGAGGTATTCGAGCGCCTGCATGAGGACCCAGGACACGAGGAAATACAGCACTGCGACCAGCACGAGCGGGAAAAAGGCATCGAAGGTGCGGCTGCGGATCAGGTCGCTGGCCTTGGTGAGATCCTCGACGGCGATGTAGCCGACAATCGAGGTCATCTTCACGAGGGAGATGAACTCGCCCTTGTAGACCGGCAGGATGCGCAGGAGGGCCTGCGGCATGACGATATGCAGGAAGGTTCCGAGGGGCGTGAATCCCATGGCGGTGCCCGCCTCGGCCTGCCCGCGATCGACGCTCTCGATGCCGGCGCGGAACATCTCGGCGACGTAGGCCGCGAAGTTCATGCCGAAGGCAATCACTGCCACCATCACCGGGGACACGTCGATCGAGGCGAATACCACGTAGAAAATCAGCATCAGCAGGACGAGGACCGGCAGTCCGCGCAGCAGGGCAATGTAGGCACGGGCGGGCGTGCTGAGCCATCCCTGCGGCGACATGCGCAGGTAGCAGACCAGCGCACCGAGCGCCGTACCGAACAGCGTGGCGAGGACCGATATCAGCACGGTGGTCTTCAGACCCTTCCAGATCAGCAGGTACCGGTCCTCCTTGATCAGGTTGTCCTCGACGCTCGTCCGCAGCGAATCCAGCAGTCCGGCCGGTGCCGACTCGCGGGTTCCCGCGCTGTCGGCGGCTACCGGCGATGCCTCCCCCGCGCTACCCCCGAACCCGGGGGCGACACGTTTCTTCAGGGCGTAGCCCACGGCGTTGACCTGGTCGTACGGAGCGGAGAAGTCGATGCGCTTGAGTCGCTCGGGCGTGATGAAGATCCCGCTCATGATCATGTCGACCTTGCCACTGGCAACCGCGGCGACCAGGCTGCCGAACTCCATGTTGGAGAACTCCACCGGACGCCCCAGCGACGCGCCGAAGCGCAGAGCCAGTTCCGCATCGATTCCCGCCATGGCGCCATCCTGCAGGAACAGGTAGGGGGCATTGGCGGTGTTCACGCCCACCCGCAGGGGTTTGCCGGCGGCACCGGTGGCAATCGACGGCATGGCACGACCCGTGGTGGCCAGCCAGCGCTTCATGAGCGCGTCGTACTCCCCCGAGGAGCGCAGTCCGGCGAGGAATCCATCGAAGGCAGTCCGCAAGTCGTCATTGGCCTGATGGAAGCCCACCCCGAGCGGAAACGCGAACAGCGGCTCGGGCAGGATCATCAGGGAGGGGTCGGCAGCCACCACTTCCCGGGTCCCCGGCTCGTCCGCCATGGCGACATCGGCCTTGCCCGTCGTCAGCGCCAGGTTGATGTCGGTGACGCCCGCGGAAAACGCCAGCACGGTGGCGCTCGGGTAGGTCTTGCGCGCGAAGGCTTCCTGGGCCGAGCCCTGGAGCACGGCGATGCGCAGACCATCGAGGTCCTGCAGGCTGCCGATGATGCGGTTCGCGGGTTCTCCGGATGCTCCGTCCGCCGCGAGCGAGGTTGCTGCAGGGAGGGTCGCAAGCCCGGTGACCAGCAGTAAGCCACGCAGGGCCGCCCCCAGCCAGCTGCCCACGCCGTTTCGAGTCGTTCTATGCACTGTTCCAATCCCCCGGCGGGCAGGAGTCGCCGCCCCGATGGGAGCAGTGTGTATCATCCCGCCATGAACCGTCGCAAGTTTGTCCTCGGAACCCTCGCCGGTGCAGGTGCACTGGTGGTGGGATGGTCGGTCCTTCCGGCGCGGCAGCGTCTGGTGCCGGGTACGCCGCTGCCCCTCTCCGGTACCCAGCATGCGCTCAACGGATGGGTGAAAATCGACGAGGCCGGGATCGTCACGATCGTGATGTCCCACGCCGAGATGGGGCAGGGCACGCACACCGGCGTGGCCATGCTGCTGGCCGAGGAATTGGATGCCGATTGGGCCATGGTCCGGCTCGAGAGTTCCAACCTCGACGGTATCTACAACAACCTCGGCGTGCTCGACAAGGGACCGCCGCTGGTGGGTGAGCCGGGCCTCGTCGAGCGTCTGACGGCGCACTTCGGGTCCAAGGTCATGCGCGAGTTCGGCATGATGATGACCGGAGGCTCCAGCAGCCTGAAAGACCTCTGGTGGCCGATGCGCCGTGCCGGCGCAGCCGCGCGCGCCATGCTCGTGCAGGCAGCGGCGGCGGCTTGGCAGGTACCGGCTGCGGAAATCGTGGTGGTGGCCGGTCGCCTTTCCCATCGCTCGGGGCGCTCGGCCGGCTTCGGCGAGTTCGTCAAGGCAGCCGCCGAAGTGCCCATTGACCGCGATCCGCCCCTGAAGGAGCCCGCGTCGTTCCGGCTGATCGGTACGCCCGTGTCGCGGCTCGATGCTCCGGCAAAGTCCACCGGGCGAGAGCAGTTCGCGCTCGATGTCCGCCTGCCCGGCATGTTGCGGGCCACCGTGGTGATGGCGCCAACCCCCGGCGGCAGCTTGCGGTCGATCGACGACTCGCTGGCGCGCGCGGTGCCCGGTGTCCGTGGCGTGCTGCGGGTGGCTGCCCATGGCGGCAGCCCGGCGGGCGTGGCGGTGGTGGCCGACAACACCTGGCAGGCACTGCAGGGCGCGCGCGCCTTGCGGCTGGAGTGGGCCGGGGGTCCTGAGCGGGTCACCGACAGTCGCGAACTGCCTGCGACGTACCGGGCCGCTGCCGCCGGCGAGTCCCGGGTGGCGCTGGAGCGCGGTGACGCGGTTGCCGCGATCGCTGCAGCGGCCCGCCGGATCGAGGCGGATTACTGGGCGCCGTATCTCGCCCACGCCACCTTGGAGCCGATGAACTGCACCGTGCTGGTGGGGAGTGACCGCGCCGAGGTATGGGCGCCCACCCAGGTGCCCAAATTCGCCCGTGACGCCGTGGCCAAGGTGCTCGATTTCGAGGGTGATGCCATTCAATTGCATCGGCCCACCCTGGGCGGGGGGTTCGGTCGGCGTCTCGAGACCGATTACGTGGCGCAGGCGGCCGAGATCGCCAAGGCCTTCCCGGACCGTCCGGTCCAGACCGTCTGGAGCCGCGAGGAAGACCTGCGGCACGATTTCTACCGGCCGGCATTTCTGGCCCGCTGCCGGGCCGGCCTTGACGCTGCGGGGCGCCTGACCGGTCTCGACCTCGTTTCCGTCGGGCAGTCCGTCACGCCGCTTTACCTGAATCGCCATCTCGGGTTGCCGAAGTCCGACGGGGATGCGGCGGCGACCGAAGGTACCGCCGATCAGGCGTACGAAGTGCCGGCGGCACGGGTAAGCCATGTGCCGATGCCGTCACCGGTACCGGTGGGCTTCTGGCGCTCCGTGGGTCATTCCCATCAGGCATTCTTCCACGAGTCGTTCATGGACGAGATTGCGCATGCGGCGGGGCGCGACCCGGCGGATTTCCGCCTCGACCTGCTGGCAAACCGGCCCCGGCAAAGGCGCGTGCTGGAGCGTCTGGTGGCCTTTTCGGGTTGGCGGGAGCCGTTGGCCGCCCCTGCACCGGGCGTCCGGACCGGTCGCGGTTTGGCGCTGCACCAGTCGTTCGGCAGCATGGTGGGGCAGGTCGCCGAGGTTGCGGTCGACGCCGATGGTCATTGCCGCGTCCAACGCGTGCATTGCGTGGTGGAGTGCGGCTACCCGGTCAATCCCGGCTTGATTCGGCAGCAGGTGGAGGGCAGCGTCCAGTTCGGGCTCTGTGCGGCACTGCATGGGGAAATCACCTTCGCCGACGGGCAGGTGACGCAGTCGAACTTCCACGACCACCCGTTGCTCCGGCTCAGCGAGTCCCCGGAAGTGCTGGTCGAGATCCTGCCTGCCGGAGAGACCCCCCAGGGCATCGGCGAGCCCGGCGTCCCGCCGGTGGCTCCTGCGGTCGCCAATGCGATTTTTGCAGCGACCGGACAGCGTCTGCGTTCCCTCCCGTTGCGCTTGGACAAATAAAACAGTCAGTACTGTTTCTTTTTCGGTCGGGGGTTCGTACCATCTCCCTGTCGGTCCTGCGAGGCCGACCAGGGAGGTCCCGTGTCCGCGCCATTGCCGCTCCGTTCGCCCGTGCAACTCGCTTATCACGTGCCGGATGCGCTAGCCGCCGCCGAGGAGTTTGCCCGTACCCGCGGCTGGGGCCCGTTTTTCGTGATGCAGCACATTCCGCTGGCCAGTTGCCTGTATCGGGGCAGTCCGGCGGCGTTCGATCACACCAGTGCCTATGGTCAGGCCGGTGACCTCATGGTGGAACTGATCCAGGGCCACGGCGAGGCGCCGAGCGTGCTCAACGAGGCCTTTGCACCCACCGCGACCGGGCTCCATCATGTGGCGATGTTCGAGGACGACCTTTCGGCAGCGCTGGCGTCCTGGGAGTCCGCGGGATACGCCGTGGCGATGCGGGCCACCACCACCACCGGGGTCGAATTCGCGATGGTCGACACGCGGTCGCTCTTCGGCCACTACCTTGAACTCTATCCACCGGTCCGGGCATTGCAGAAGTTCTACGCTTACGTCCGCGCCGCCGCCGTCGACTGGGACGGCACGCGTCCCGTACGCCATCTCTGAGCCCGTCCACCCCTCTCCACTTCAATCTTCCGGAGTCCAACATGGGTCGTCTGCAAGGCAAGTCCATCATCGTTCTCGGTGCCGCTGGCGAGGGCAACATGGGCCAGGTGATGGCGCGTCGTTTCGCGGCGGAGGGCGCGCGGGTCGTCGTGTCGGGTCGCCAGTCCGGACCGCTGCAGGCACTCGCGGCGGAAATCGGCGGGCTGGCAGTCACTTGCGACATCACCCGCAAGGAACAGGTCGAGGCCCTGGTAGGGCGCACCATCGAAGCCCACGGACGTGTCGACGTGGCGGTGAATGCGACCGGATGGGGCTTGATGGGCAAGGTGCTCGACACCACGGAGGAGCAACTGGACCGTATCTCTGCCCTGCAATTCAAGGGACCGTATTTCTTCCTGCAGTCGGTGGTGCCGGCCATGGCAAAGACCGGCGGCGGCTCGATCATCCTCATCACTTCGGCTTCCGTGTATCGGGTGCTGCAGCACCATGCGGCCTACATCGCCACCAAGGCGGCCGGTGACGCCTTGATGCGCTGTTTCGCCAACGAGTTCGGCAGCAAGGGCGTGCGGGTGAACTCGATTGCCCCCGGTCTGACGGTTACACCGATGACGCGCAAGGACGTATCGGTGCCGGGACTCGAAGAGGCCTTCGTCCGCGAGTACCCGCTCGGTCGGGTGGGTACGCCGGAGGATGTGGCCGACGCGGCCGTCTGGCTTGCCGGTGACGAGTGCTTCATGACCGGCGAGGTCTTGCAGGTCAACGGTGGCCTGATGCTGCGGCGCAACCCGCAACCAGCCGACATCAACGCCTCGCTCAAGGCGGCTGCGGCGGCTGCAGCGAGATGAACCACGCTTGATGCCCGGCGGTCGGGCGCGGGAAAATTGCGCCAACCGTCGGGAAAATGTACACTCCGCCTGCTGAACCGGCCGTGGCAAGGCTGGCGCAGGAGCCGCAAACCCCGTTCGGCGGGTGCTGCAGGAACCGCGAAGCGATTGTTGGCGGCCCCTAGCGGGCCGTTTTGTTTTTGGGAGGCAACCAGCCGATGGCGCAACTGCGGCAAGGACTGTTCGCGGCGATGGAGCCGGTCGTCCGTGCGGCAGGGTACGAGTTGGTCGAGGTGGAGATGGCGGGCGCCGGGCGTGATGCCGTGCTCCGTGTCTACATCGACCGCTTGCCCGGAGTGGGCTCGCCAGCGCTCCCCGACAGCGATGGGTCCGAGGGCGGCGTGGCGGCGCAGGGTGGCATCTCCGTCGATGATTGCGAGCGCGCCAGTCGTGCGCTCAGCGAGTGGCTCGATGTGGCAGACCCGATTCCAGGGGCCTACCACCTCGAGGTGTCCTCGCCGGGTTTCGACCGGCCCCTGCGGACAGCGGCACATTTCGCGGCCCAGGTGGGGCAACGCGTGAAGGTCGAGACGGCGCTCCCCGTGGGGGACCGTCGCCGTTTCACCGGAACGCTGCTCGCCGTCGAGGACGGCGAGGTGGTGATGGAAGTGGACGGGCAGTCCTGGCGACTGCCCTTGGCCGGCATCGCGCGCGCGCGCGTGGTGCCCGTTTGGTAGAGCACGGTGGAGCGGAGCTGAGCATGTCCAGCAAGACCAGCCTGAAGGAAATCGTCGACGCCGTCGAAAGCGTGGCGAACGAGAAGGGCATCGACAAGGAAATCATCTTCGGCGCCCTCGAGGCCGCCCTGGCCTCGGCCGCGCGCAAGCGCGCCGGCGAGGACGAGATCGATGTCCGCGTCGCCATCAATCGCAAGTCGGGCGAATTCGATGCCTTCCGTCGCTGGAAGGTGTTCGCCGACGACTCCCGCGAACTCGAGTTCCCCTCGCGCGAGCTCCGGCTCGAGGATGCGCGCGACATGGATCCCAAGGCCGAGGTCGGCGGGTTCGTCGAGGAGCCGCTGCCGCCGGGTACGTTCGGCCGAATCGATGCCATGACCGCCAAGCACGTCATCGTGCAGAAGGTCCGCGAGGCCGAGCGCGCCCAGGTGGTCGATGCCTTCAAGGACCGGGTCGGTACCATGGTCAGCGGCATCGTCAAGCGGGTGGACCGCAACGGCGTGTTCGTCGATCTCGGCGGCAATGCCGAAGGCTTCATCCCCCGCGAGAATCTCATTCCGCGCGAGCCTCTCCGTACCCAGGACCGCGTCAAGGCCTACCTGCGCGAAGTCCGTTCGGAGATTCGCGGGCCGCAGATCTTCCTGTCGCGCACGGCACCGGAGTTCCTCATCCGGCTGTTCGAGCTGGAGGTCCCGGAAGTCGGTCAGGGTCTCATCCAGATCCTGGCAGCCGCCCGCGACCAGGGTGCGCGTGCCAAGATCGCGGTGCGCACCTTCGACCACCGCCTCGACCCGGTAGGCGCCTGCGTCGGCCTG
>JBJTPC010000322.1:0-3026 GCA_046074905.1 Gammaproteobacteria bacterium | reverse complement strand
TCGAACGCTCGAATAGCGTTTTCGAGGACTATTGTTTACGAATTTTTCGCGTCTGTGGGGAATTTTATGAAAAATTTTTACTTTTTTTATACGCAGAGTGCGCAGAGCGGGGACCTCCTACCCCGAAACCCCACTTTATTGTTTAACAAGGATTTTTCGATTCCCGCCCAACTTCATGAAAGTTAATGGAAAGCCATCAGTTGGCAACGCCCGCCTGCTGCAAACGGCTGCAAATAGCATGCTGCATCGCGGCATCGATTTGGGGATCGAAACTCCGCGCTTTCGACCAGTCATAGACCCAAGGATGACCTGTTTGCGCAAAATCGGGTTCGTCTGCATGCCGTGGAAAGACATGGGCGTGGAGTGCCGGCGCGAGGTTGCCGTAGAGCGCGTAGTTGATGCGCAAGGCCCCGGTCACGGCGAGGACGGCATCGCCCAGCGCCGCCATGTCGGCGAGGAACTGTGTCCGCTGCGGCAGGGGCAGCACATTGAGATGGGCCGGCACGGGGTCCGGCAGGAGCAGGCAATAGCCACGCAACACCTGCGGATCACCCAGCACGGCCCACCCCGACGCCATCCGGGCGATGAGCGTGGGATCCTCGCCACGGGCGCAGGCAGCCACGCGCTGGTGGATGACGGTCGGCATCAGGAGCCCTCGCGGAAAACGAAGTAGACCGCGCCCACGAGGCAGCAGGCGGCCCAGAGATGATCCCATTTCAGCGACTGACCCATGAAGAGAATGGCAAAGGGCACGAATACGGCCAGGGTGATCACTTCCTGCAACACCTTCAGTTGGGGTAGCGTCAGGACGGTGTAGCCGATGCGGTTGGCCGGCACCTGCAGCAGGTACTCGAACAAGGCGATGCCCCAGGACACCAGGGCCGCGACATACCACGCCCGATGGGCCAACCCGCGCAGATGGCCGTACCAGGCGATGGTCATGAAGATGTTCGACAGCACCAGCAGTCCGGCCGCCTGCCAGGCGGCGACCGGCCAACCGAGCAAACCACCGCTCATGGCGAAATCACGGCCTGCCGTGCTCGGCGCGCACCGCACGGACCTGTTCCGCCGTCACGGCCGGGGCCTGATTGCCCCACTGCGCACGGAGGTGCGTCAGTACGGCCGCCAGTTCCTCGTCCTTCAGGTAATGGAATGCGGGCATCAACGCCCGGTATTGGCCGGCAGGCGAAGTGGCAGGGCGCACCCCGAAACCCACCCAGGCCACCAATGCCGTCGCGTCGCCGTTGACCGTCGCCGAACCGGGCAGCGCCGGCTGCATTCCCATGCCTTGCCCGTTCGGGCCATGGCATCCGATGCAGTTCTGCACATACACCCGTGCGCCGGGCGCAGGCGCAGCGGCGGTCGCCTGACCCGCGACGCCTTCCCCTCCACCTCCGCAGGCGGTCAGCGCGACCGCGATCATCCCGGCCATCACCGCGCGAACCCCCCTCGACCCCCGCTTGCTGACCGCTGCCATCACCACTCCGTCGACACGCTGGGCACAGTGCCCGGGAACACGACTATACCGGCAGGCGAACCGTAGACTAGGGGCATGCCCATGATCTGGTTACGAACGGTCACCGCCGTGCTGCTGATGCTGCCGCTCACCGGGAGCGCCGCGTCGCCCGAGGCGGTCGCCGCCCGACTGTCCGAGGTGTTCGCGGCGGCGGCCGACGTTGGCCTCGACCCGGCCGACTATGCCGGGGAGGATCTTGCTGCGAACCTCCGGCGCTACGTCGAGGACCTGCATTTCGGCCGTATCGATCCTGCCGATGCCGGTCACGGGCTGCGTCTCGACCGGTCGCGGCTCGATCTGGAGGCCACGGTGCGGTCGCTCCTCGCCAGTACCGACCCGCGGGCGGACCTGGCCGCCCTGGAACCGACCTTCGTCCACTACCATCTGCTGAAGGCGGAACTCGCTCGCTATCGCGCGCTGTCAAGGAATCCCGCGCTCCAGCCCCTGCCTCCCCTGCCGTCCGGTCGACGCACGCTCGAGCGGGGTGATCGCTGGGCGGGCCTCCCGACGCTGACCCGCCTCCTGATGGCCCTTGGCGACTGGACCACCGAGCCGCCCGAACTCGACGGGACGATTCTCACCGACGCCCATGTCGCGGCCCTGCGGCGGTTTCAATGGCGGCATCTGCTGGTGACCGATGGACGCCTGGGGCCCGCGACATGGCGGGAACTCGCCGTCCCGCTTTCCCGCCGCATCCGCACCATGGAACTGACGCTCGAGCGTTGGCGCTGGGTACCTCCCCATCTGCACGAAGCGCCCATCGTGGTGAACATTCCCGAATTCAGGCTGTTCGCCTGGGAAACGCCGGAAGACCACGAAGACCGCCTGCTCAAGCTCGAGGTCATCGTCGGCGAACCTTATCTGGACAAGAACACGCCGGTCTTCGAAGGCCGCCTGCGCTATCTGGTGTTCCGGCCCTACTGGGACGTGCCGCACGGCATCGCCGTCCGCGAGCTCCTGCCGAAAATCCGGGCCGACCACGGATTCCTCGCGAGGCAGCAACTGGAAATCGTCCGCGGGCGAGGCATGGACGCCTTGCCGCTCGAGGCCACCCCCGCCAACCTCGCGGCGGTGGCCCGGGGGAGACTCCGGCTACGGCAGCGACCGGGTCCCGAGAATGCCCTCGGGCTCGTCAAGTTCATGCTGCCGAACCCCTACAACGTCTACCTGCACTCCACGCCGGCACAGGCCCTGTTCGAGCATCCGGTACGGGCTTTCAGTCACGGTTGCGTGCGGGTACAGGACGCCGCAAGACTCGCTGCCTTCCTCCTGCGCCATGACCCGGCCTGGACCGAGGCCAGAATCGCCGCCGCCATGAGCGAAGGTGCGCCGGACTCGCGGATAGTCATGCTGAAGCGCCCGGTGCCGGTGTACTTCGTCTACGCCACGGCGATGGCCTCGCGCGACGGTCTGCGGTTTTTCCCGGATGTCTACGGGCACGACGCGCGTCTGGACCGCCTGATCCGCGAGCGTTCGCGCCGGCTTCAGCCGCCCCAGTGACGAATCCGGC
>JBJTPC010000321.1:0-3926 GCA_046074905.1 Gammaproteobacteria bacterium | reverse complement strand
CATCGAGTTCCCGAACGACCTCCTGCGCGAGCTCGATCGCATGGAGTTCTACGTCTACGAGACGCGCCAACTGGTGAAGGCGCGGCACCGGCCGCTCATCATCATCACCAGCAACAACGAGAAGGAACTGCCGGACGCCTTCCTGCGTCGCTGCTTCTTCCATTACATCCGCTTCCCGGACGCCGCCACGATGGAACGCATCGTCGAGGTGCACTATCCCGGCATCAAGCGCGAACTCCTGCGGGATGCGCTGGAAGGGTTCTTCCGCGTGCGCGAGACGCCCGGCCTCAAGAAGAAGCCATCCACCTCGGAGCTCCTCGCCTGGCTCAAGCTGCTGCTCGCGGAAGACATTCCGCCCGAGGCGCTGCGTGCGGGCGAGAACAAGTCCGCGCTGCCGCCGCTCTACGGCGCCCTGCTGAAGAACGAGCAGGATGTCCACCTGTTCGAGCGGCTGGTGTTCCTGGACCGCGCCGCCCGGCGCTGAGGGCGCTGCCGCCGTGCTCACCGGGTTCTTTTTCACGCTGCGCGAGGCCGGAGTTCCGGTCGCGTTGAACGAGTGGCTGCAACTGATGGGGGCACTGCGCGCGGGGGTGGCGGAGACCTCCGTCGAGGAGTTCCACTCGCTCGCGCGCACGGTGCTCGTGAAGGACGAGCGTTACTACGATCGCTACGATCGGGCCTTCGGGCGTTATTTCCAGGGCGTCGAGGACGTATTCGCCGACATCGACGTCACGCGCATCCCTGCCGACTGGCTGGCGCGTCGCGCGGAATTGACCCTGACCCCGGAGGAGCGGGCGCAGATCGAGAAGCTGGGCGGCTTCGAGAAGCTGATGGAAACCCTGCGGGAACGCTTGCGCGAGCAGGAGGGTCGTCACGAGGGGGGCAACAAGTGGGTCGGCACCGGTGGCCGTTCACCCTTCGGGGCCTACGGCGACAATCCCGAGGGCGTGCGCATCGGCCAGGACCGCAGCCGCCGGCGCAGCGCGGTCAAGGTCTGGGACCGACGGGAGTTCCGCAATCTCGATGAACAGGTGCAGCTGGGCACGCGCAACCTCAAGGTCGCCCTGCGCAAGCTGCGGCGTTTCGCGCGGACCGGCGCCCAGGACCAGCTGGACCTCGATGGCACCATCTCGTCGACGGCCCGCAACGCCGGGCTGCTCGATATCCGCATGCAGGCCGAGCGGCACAATGCAGTGAAGGTGCTGCTGTTCCTCGATGTGGGCGGATCGATGGACGACCACGTCAAGCTGTGCGAGGAGCTGTTCAGCGCGGCGCGCGCGGAGTTCAAGCATCTCGAGCATTTCTACTTCCACAACTTCACGTACGAGGCGATGTGGAAGGACAACGGGCGGCGCCATGCCCAACGCATCCCCACCCAGGAGATCCTGCGGACCTTCGGACGTGACTACCGTGCCGTCTTCGTCGGCGATGCAACCATGGGCCCGTACGAGATTGCCTATGCCGGTGGCAGTGTCGAGCACTGGAACGAGGAGCCGGGCGCTGTCTGGTTTCGCCGCATCACGGCCGCATTCCCGCACTTCGTCTGGCTCAACCCGGAGCCCGAGGATCGTTGGGGTTACACACCCTCGGTGAGGATGGTGCGGGAACTGGCCGAGGACCGGATGTTCCCGCTCACGCTGCGCGGCCTGGACGACGCCATCCGCGCCTTGCAGCGCAAATAGCGGCGTCCGGGCGGCAGGGGAGCATCAGCCCTTCTTGGCGGCGGCCTGCAGTCGCGCGATGTCCGCCAGCACCTTCTTCGAGCCGTCCTTCGGGTCCGCCTCGGGGTAGTGGACCGCGATACGGCCCTGGGGATCGATCAGGAAGGTCTGGCGACTGGCGATCTCGAACGCCAGATAGTTGCGCAGCACGCCGTAGGCCTTGGCGGCGGCCTTCTTGTCGTCCGCCAGCAGCGGGAAGGGCAGGCCATGCTTTTCGGCGAATTCGCGATGCGAAGCCACGTCGTCGACGCTGACTCCGAGGATCACGGCACCGGCACGGCGGAACGCGAAGATGTCGTCGCGGAAGTTGCAGGCCTGCGTGGTGCACCCCGGGGTGTCATCCTTCGGGTAGAAGTACAACACGACCCACTGGCCGCGGTAGTCGGACAACTGGTGTAGTTTGCCGGCCTGGTCCGGCAGCTTGAAGGCCGGTGCGGCACTGCCGACCGCCGGGGCCGTGCCGGCGATGGCGAAGGCTGCGAAGAGGCTTGCGACGGCGGCGGTCAGCGCGGCGCCGAGACGGCGGACGGAAATGGAACGGCGGGTCATGGCAGACTCCTTGTGGGGCCGGACGGGCCGGTACCGGGGTTTGGGCGGGGATGATGCAGGATTCGCAGGTGTCGGTCGGGGTGGATTCAGCGCGGACCGCCATCGTGCTGCCCGGTGGCGGGGCCCGTTCAGCGTATCAGGTTGGCGTGCTCAAGGCGCTGGCCGAGGCCCTGCCGGCGGGGGCGCCGCTGCCGTTCGGCATCGTCACCGGCACCAGTGCCGGTGGCATCCTCACGGCACTGCTCGCCGCCCACGCCCATGACTTCCGTGGTGGCGTCAGCGTCATCGAGCGGTTCTGGCGCCATTTCCACGTCAACCTGGTGTTCGACGCCTCGGTACGGGCCATGCTCGGGAGCGGGGCGCGCCTGCTGGGAACGCTCCTCACCGGCGGCTGGCTGGTCAGGCCACCCCGGTCCCTGCTCGATACCGCGCCGCTCCGGCACACGCTGGAGCGGCATGTGAATCTCGCCCGCATCCGTCATTCCTTGCTGCAGGGACACGTGCAAGCCGTCGCCGTCAGCGCCTCGAGCTACACCACGGCCCGCTCCATCACCTTCTACGACAGCATCCGCGAAGTGCCCGAATGGGACCGCGCCTGGCGACGCGGTGTCCGGACCGACATCGGGCTCGACCACCTGATGGCCAGTGCCGCGGTACCGTTCATCTTTCCGCCGGTGCATGTCGAGGGAGAGTGGTTCGGCGATGGTGCCATGCGGCATACGGCGCCTCTCAGTCCGGCGCTCCGACTGGGCGCGGACCGAATCCTGGTGATCGGCCTGCGGGATCCGGTGGACCGCCTTGGGGCTGCCACGGTCGCGCCGGTGCGCCAACTACCGCCGGCGCCGAGCTTCGGGCAATTGCTCGGCTACATGCTCGACACGTTGTTCATGGATGGCACGCAGGCGGATCTCGAGCGGCTCGGGCGCCTGAATGAAGCGGTGCGTCGCGATCCGGCGGGGTCCGCCGCGGCCGGCCTGCGTGAGGTATCGACGGCGGTCATCCAGCCATCGGCGAGCCTCGGTGCGTTGACCGCGGACCACATGGACGAGTTGCCGACGGCGCTGCGCGTGCTGCTGAGTACCCTGGGCGCACGCCAGCAGGGTGGCCAGAAGCTGGCGTCATTCCTGATGTTCGAACCCGGCTATACCAATGCGCTGGTCGATCTTGGCTACGCCGATGGCCAGGCAGCCCTGGCACGGGGCGAGCTCGACGGCCTGCTGCCGCCGCGCGGTGTGGGCGGGTAGGATCCCGGCGCGGGGGAAAGACGCTCAGTCGGGGCGGGACATGGAGCCATCGCCGTCCGGCGTTTCCTCCGTGACTTCGAATACCGCCGTGCTGCTCGGATCGAGTCCCTCGATCTCGGTGGCGTGACGCAGGTCCATGTAGATCAGCTCGTGCTTGCCGAGCGCAATCACGTCGCCGTCGTTCAGTTCGTGGCGGCGCACGCGCTTGCCGTGGATGTGCACGCCGTTGGTGCTGTTCAGGTCCTCGACCACCGTGCCCTGGGGGGTGGTGATGACCTGGCAGTGGTTGCGGCTGACGAACTTGGAATCGACGGGGATGTCGCACTCCGCGGCCCGGCCGACCACGATGCGGCCTGCCAGCAGCGGATACTCGGCGGTCGTGCGTCCATCCACGGCCAGCAGCAACTTCGCC
>JBJTPC010000320.1:0-2752 GCA_046074905.1 Gammaproteobacteria bacterium | reverse complement strand
CGCACGGCCGGCGCCCATCGGCAGCGGTGGCAGCCCCTCAAGGCGCAGGTCGCCCTCGACGGTCTCGGTGACCACGTTCTCTTGTCCCTTGCCATCGACGCGGATGATGCGCACCTCGCGCTTGACCTCGCGTGGCTCCGCCCCCGTGGCCGGCGGCGGGACAGCGGCAGTCGCCGCCGCATCCGCCGCAGTGGCGGTTCCCGAGGCGAACACGGCGCCGGCGGCCAGTGCGGCGACCAGCAGCACCTGCCGGGCGGAGCGGATTCGGACAGCGGCTGCAGGCCGCGAAACATTCTGGTTCATGTGATTTCTCCTGACGGCCTCGCGGCCGGTGCGGTCTTGTCAACGAGTGGAATCGACGGGGCTCTGACCGGTCTCCTGGGGCCTGAGTTCCCCTTCCCATTTCGCCACGACGGCGGAGGCGACGGAATTGCCCACCACATTGGTGGCGCTGCGGCCCATATCAAGGAAATGATCGACGCCCAGGATGAGCAACAGACCCGCCTCGGGAATCTGGAAATGGGCCAGGGTGGCCGCGATGACCACCAGCGAGGCGCGCGGCACACCCGCCATGCCCTTGCTGGTCACCATCAGCAGCAGCAGCATCGTCAGCAATTGGGTACCGGTGAGCGTGATGCCGTAGGCCTGGGCGATGAACAGCGTGGCGAACGTGCAATACATCATCGAGCCATCGAGGTTGAAGGAATAGCCGAGCGGCAGCACGAAGCTGCCGATGCGCTTCGACACGCCGAAGCGCACCAGCTGGTCGAGCGTCTTCGGGTAAGCCGCTTCCGAACTCGCCGTGGAAAAGGCCAGCAGCACCGGTTCGCGAACGGCGGCAATCAGCCGCAGGACGGACGGCCCGATGACGAGCAGGCCGGCGAGCACGAGCACGATCCACAGCAGCACCAGCGAGACGTAGAAGCCGCCCACGAACTTGCCGAAGGTGAGCAGGATGCCGAGGCCCTTCGTCGATACCGTGGCGGCGATGGCGGCGAACACCGCGAACGGCGCGAACCACATCACGTACCCGGTGACTTTCAGCATCACCTGCGCCAGCGCCTCCACCCCCCGGTGAATCGGCGCGGCCGCCTCCCCCACCGCAGCCACCGCGATGCCGAAGAACGCCGAAAACACGATGATTTGCAGGATTTCGTTGTTGGCCAGCGCCTCGAACGGCGATTTCGGGACCAGGTGGGTGATGAAGTCCTTGAGGTTGATGGCGGTCGACTGCACGGCGCCGGCGGCATCGACCGGCGGCAGTGGCAAACCGAGGTTGGCGCCGGGCTGGAGCAAGGTCACCATGACCATGCCCATCGCCAGCGAGACGATCGAGGCGAGCACGAACCAGCCGAGGGTCCGGATGCCCACCCGGCCCACCGCCGAGGTATCACCGAGGTGGGCGATGCCCGCGACCAGCGTCGAGAACACCAGCGGGGCGATGATCATCTTGATCAGCCGCAGGAAGACGTCCGTCACCAGCGAGAAATAGCCGGCCACCACCGTCGGGTCCGGGAGGGTGGAGCGGACCACCTCGCCCGCGACGATGCCAAGCACCATGGCCAGCAGGATGAGCAGGGTGAAGCGGCGTGACATGGCGCGATCTCTGCGATGGAACGGGCCCCTATGGTAGCCTCCCGGACGCCATCAAGGGCGAAGAGGGCCCGCCGAATGAACCAGGAAGCACAGCCGACCCAGGACAGCAACGCGGAGGTCCCGCCGGAGCGCCTGAAACTCGTGGTAACCGCCTCGACGGCCGGCACCACCTTCGAGTGGTACGACTTCTTCCTCGGCGTGCCGCTGGCCGGCATCATCGCCAAGCTGTTCTTCGCGGGCCTCGGCGACACCGTCGGCTACCTGTTCGCCCTGCTCAGTTTCGCCGCGGGTTTTGCCTTCCGTCCCCTCGGTGCGCTGGTCTTCGGGCGCATGGGCGACCGACTCGGCCGCAAGGCCACCTTCCTGATCACCACCTGCCTCATGGGCGGCGCCACCTTCGCGATCGGCCTGCTGCCCACCGTGCAGACCATCGGCCTCTGGGCGCCCGCGCTGTTCGTGTTCCTGCGCATCCTGCAGGGGATGGCGCTGGGGGGCGAATGGGGCGGCGCCGCGATCTACATCGCCGAGCACTCGCCACATGGTCGTCGCGGCGAACTGACCAGTTGGCTTGGCCCCGCCGCCAGCATCGGCCTCGCGGCCGCCATGGTGGTCACGCTGGCCGTGCGCCTCGCCACCGGCGAGGAAGCCTTCGCGGAGTGGGGCTGGCGAATCCCGTTCCTGCTCTCCGGCGTCCTGTTCGCCGCGTCGCTGTGGATCCGGTTGCGGCTTCAGGAGAGCCCCGTGTTCGCCGCCCTGCAGGAAGGCGGGCGCCGGTCGGCTGCGCCGATCAGCGAGGCGTTCGGCCGCTGGTCCAACCTGCGCATCGCGGTGGTCGCCCTGTTCGGCATCATGATCGCGCAGGGTGCCATCTGGTTCACAGCCTTCTTCTACACCCAGTCCTTCATGGAGCGGATGCTGAAAGCACCGCCCAAGGAGGTCGATACCCTGATGCTGGTGGCGCTGCTCATCTCGGTACCGCTGTACCTGTTCTTCGGCTGGCTGTCCGACCGGGTCGGTCGCAAGCCGGTGATGCTCTCGGGAATCGTGCTGGCCGTGTTCGGCATCTTCCCCGTCTTCGACGGGCTGCGGACTGCGGTGCATCTGGCATTGGCCGAGGCCGTCACAGCCTCGCCGGTGGTGCTGCAGCCGGATGCCG
>JBJTPC010000319.1:0-2438 GCA_046074905.1 Gammaproteobacteria bacterium | reverse complement strand
GTTTCCTGCGCGTGCGCCAGGCCGGGCATGAGGCCGAGGACGGCGGCGCCGCCGACCAGCACGGGCACGGAAAGAACGCTGGACACGGCAGCCGCGAGGCGCGCCGAGCGACGAATCTGCAAGGACATGGGAACTCCCCTGAACGGATTTTGAAACATGCACCGGAGGTTGCCCACGGGCAACAGCTCCGTATCCCGCTTATTGCAATGCACCAAGTTTAAGGGAAGATGACAGGTCTTGCACGAGTCGCCCGCCGTCGCCGTTCGTTGCCAAAAAACAACATATAAAAACAGCCACTTGCTTGTGGAAAGTTCGTACAGACGCCCGACGGCCCGGGGGCGTCCAATCCACCCATCGGTGGCGTCCGCAACGCGGGTCCCACCGGGAACGCGGCGGTGCCCGACTGGACCTGCCCTCGGGCAGTCGACTCCCCCTCCCTCCAGAGGCACCGTCGCGTATTTTTCAACCCGCCTCCGGGCCCTTCCAGTACCATGTCGGCCCTCGCTGGCCACCTTCCGGCCGGCTTCCAACCGTCCGGGTGGCTCATGCTCGTCGCGCAAAACTCCGTCGTCTCCCTCATCTACACGCTGCGCAATGCGGACGGCGAGGTGCTGGACCAGTCCACCGCTGCCGAGCCGCTGGCCTACCTGCACGGCAACGGCAATCTCATCCCCGGGCTGGAGCGCGAACTCGACGGCAAGCAGGCCGGCGACAAGCTCAGCGTCACCATCGCGCCCGAGGACGCCTATGGCCTGCCCGAGCCGGGCCTGATCCAGCAGGTACCGCGCCGCGCCTTCCAGGGCATCGCCAAGGTGGAGCCCGGCATGCGCTTCCATGCCCAGACCGAGCACGGCCATCGCCAGGTGGTGGTCACCGCCGTCATCGGCGACATGGTCACGGTCGACGGCAACCATCCACTCGCCGGCCAGACGCTGCACTTCGAGGTGGAGATTGCCGAGGTGCGCGCGGCCTCGCAGGAAGAACTCGACCACGGCCACGTCCACGGTCCGGGCGGCCATCACCACTGATTTTGCGCTAGACTCTCCGCCGTACCTCGGGGTGGCCTGGAAGGGCCCGAGATGCCGACAAGCGCCCTGCGCACCGCGGCAAACCCGTTGAACCTGATCCGGTTAGGACCGGCGTAGGGAAGCAGGTGCCGCGGGGAGTCGCTCTCCCCGTCCGGGCTCTCCTCGGCGCCGTCCGCGCCGGCCCCCGTTGTCCCGGAGAGCCCGACAGATGTCCCGTTGCCTGCCTCTTGCTGCTGCCGTTCGTTTCCTTTTCGGCGGCCTGCTGTTGCCCCTCGCCAGCGTCCATGCCGCCCAGCCATCCGCGGTCTCCACGGCGGCGCAGACGACGAAAGCGGCAGATGAAGCCGTGACCGACGAAATCGTGGTCGCCGGGCTGCGGATCTCCAGCACCAGCCAGTTGACCGCGAGCGCGACCGTCCTCGACGCTGCCACCTTGCGGGCACCCGGCGCGCAGCACTTCGCCGACGTGATGGCCCATGTGCCGAACCTCAACTTCGCCGGCGCCAGCTCGCGCCCGCGCTACTTCCAGGTACGCGGCATCGGTGAGCTGGATCAATACGAGGGCGCACCGAATCCCTCGGTCGGTTTCCTCGTCGATGGCATGGACTTCAGCGGTCTCGGCATGGTGGCCACGCTGTTCGATATCGGGCAACTGGAGGTATTGCGGGGCCCGCAGGGGGCACGCTACGGCGCCAACGCCCTCGGCGGGCTGGTGAATGTGGTCAGCCGGGCACCCTCCGGCGAGGGCACGGGCGAAGTCCAGGCCACGCTGGGAACGGACGGTACGCGGGGAGCTGGAGCGGTCTACGACCTGCCGACCGGTGCGAATTCGGCACTGCGCTTCGGCGTGCAGCAGCAGCAGGCCAACGGCTTCCGCCGGAATACCTTCCTCGATCGCGATGACACCAACGGGCGCGACGAGCTCACCGCTCGCGTGCGTTGGCGATGGGCACTGGACGATAGCCATCAGTTGGACCTGACGGCGCTGCACGCGAATCTCGCCAACGGCTACGATGCTTTTGCCATCGACAACTCGCGCACCACGCTGGCCGACAAGCCGGGGCAAGACGCGCAGCGAGCCACCGGCCTCAGTGCCCGTCTGCTGCTGCCGGGCCCCGGCGAAACGCAATGGACGCTTGCCGCCGCGCAAGTGGATTCGCACAGCGTGCACGCCTACGACGGCGACTGGGGCAATACCTCCTCCTGGGCCCCCTATACCTACGATTACGTCTATCGCGCCGACCGTGACCGGCAGACCTCGACGTTCGAGGCACGATTGGCATCGCCCGCGCTGGTCGACGACCGCCGCTTCGCCTGGTTGGCAGGGGTCTGGCATTCGCGCCTGCGCGAAGACATCGTCGAGCGTAGCGGCGGTACCTATGTCGATCCGGCGTATCCGGACGTTTTCAC
>JBJTPC010000318.1:0-2691 GCA_046074905.1 Gammaproteobacteria bacterium | reverse complement strand
CCTGCTTTCGGGCCTGGCGTCCAACTCGTTCACCCTGCTGCTGGTGGCGGCGTTCTTCGCCACCGGGCAGCTCGACACCATCACCCGGGCCCAGCCCGACGCGGGCAGCTACATCGCCGCCACGGTTCTGGTCGGCGTGCTGATGGTGCTGGTGGTGCTGGGGCTGAACCGGAGGATCATGAGTACGCCGTTCCCGATGGCGGCGCGTGTCACCGGCGTCCATGCCGGCCGTGTGGTGCTGATCCTGCTGCTGCAGACGGCGCAGTGGGCGGTGGTCTTTCCACACGTGCCGTTTCTCACCTGGCTGCTGTTTCTCACCGCCCAGATGGTGATGACCCGCTTGCCGTTCCTGCCCAACCAGGATTTGATGACGGTGGGCCTGGCCATGAGCCTCACCCATTATGTGGATGCACCCGAGGCGGCCGTCGCCGGCATGTTCCTGGTTTCCGGCGCGATGTTCCAGGCGCTCAATCTGGGAGCTTTCCTGCTGACATCCGTCGGCGACCACGCACCGCGCGGCGGCGAGACCATCGATCCCGACGACATGGTCGAGGAGGAGGGGGACATCGGCTAGGTGTTTAGTCCCGGTGTTTGCTGGAGCGGGTTTATGGTGAAGCGTTCTGGCTCTGCCACCCATGCCTTGCAGATGAACTCGTAGGGCGTCAGGCCCTTTATGGTCTTCAGTCTGCGGGCGAAGTTGTAGGCCGCGACGAAGTCGGCGAGGTGCTGTCGGAGTTGGTCGTGGCTCTCGTAGTAGAAGCGCTTGACGGTCGCGTCCTTGATGGTTCGGTTCATCCTCTCGACCTGGCCGTTGGTCCAGGGATGCTTGGCCTTGGTGGTGCGGTGCTCAATGTCGTTCTTGGCGCAGGCGAGCTCGAAGGCGTGGGCGCGGAACACTTCACCCTTGGCAAGCGCCTCCCTGATCAGCGGCACGGCCGAGCCACCCGCACCGGGTGTGGTGAACTGGATGCCGTTGTCGGTCAGCACGGTATGGATCTGGTAGGGAACCGCCGCGATCAGGCGCAGCAAGAACTCCCTTGAGACGGCGGTGGTGGCCGTCTCGTGCAGTTCGACAAAGGCGAACTTGGAAGTGCGGTCGATGGCCACGAACATGTGCAGCTTGCCCTGTTCGGTCCGAACCTCGGCGATGTCGATGTGGAAGTAGCCGATCGGATAGCTCTTGAACTTCCGCCTCACAGGCTTGTCGCCTTCGACATCGGGCAGCCGACCGATGCCGTGGCGCTGCAGGCAGCGGTGCAGTGACGAGCGTGTCAGATGCGGGATCGTCGGCTGCAGGGCATAGAGGCAATCATCCAGCGGCAGCAGCGTATAGCGCCGGAACGCGACAATGACCGCCTCTTCTTCGACGGAGAGCACTGTGGATCGCGGCTCCCTTGGGCCGGTCGGCAGATCGGCAACCGTACTCCGCTTCTTCCACTTGGCGACTGTCTTCTGGTTGATCCCGTAACGCCTCGCAAGAACCCTCAGGCTCTCTTGACTATGTTGTATCGCTCGACGGATCGCCTCTGTCGTCGTGGCGCTCCCATGAAGAACCTGGCCCATAGTGCCTCCTTCCACGCAGAAGAAAAGAATGCACCATCAAAATCCGGGATCAAACACCGGCCCCGCCGCTCGCGGTCGGTCAGTACCAGCGTATGGTGGACATGCTCCCACACCCCCTCTCGCTGCCAGCGCCGCAGATAGTAGTAGACCGTCTGCCAGGGCGGCAGATCATGCGGCAACAGTCGCCACGCAACCCCAGCACGCAGGAAGTATAGGATCGCGTTCACCAACTCCCGCGCCGGCGCCTTCCTGGGCCGTCCGCCCGGCCGCGCCTCAGGGATCAGCGGCTCGATCAACGCCCATCGGCTGTCTGTGAGATCGGTGGCGTAACGCCGTCTTGAAGGCGGCTTCTTCCTCGGCATCGGGTGTCGGCTCTCGTCGTCAATCCGACCCCCTATGAATCACACAATCGACGCCTTGGGAATCCTTCTCACACACGCTCTAAGGCTCATCGTCGAGGCTTGCCCAGACGTACCATGCGCAGATGCGGCCGGAACCGCGGGTCGAAGATGATCCGGACGAGCAGTCCGGTCCACGAAGTGTAGTGCTGCAGCGGATCGTAGAACTCCCGCGCCTTCGCCCGTAGGGCTGGCAGCCGGGACCACGGGATGCCAGGAAAGTCGTGGTGTTCGTTGTGATAGCCCACATTGAACATCAGGCGGTTCAGCGGACCGTAGTACGAGTAGGTCTCCTGGCCGGGCGTGAGCACGTAGTGTTCCTGGAACCAGCGTCCGCCGACAGGATGCAGCCCGAGCGCGAATACCGTCGACAGGAACAGGTAGGCGACAGGCGCGACTCCGAACGCCAGGAAAAGTGCGAGGGTGACGGCCGCCATGGCGACCACGTTGAAGATCGTCCATGCATCGAGGGTGCGCTGCCCGGTCGTCTTGTTCGGGCGCATCACGCCCTGCACGAACCAGAACATCGTCACCCAGAGCAACTTCCGGAGAGTGCTGTTGCCAACCCAAGTGGCCTCAGCCTCACTCGGCAGGTCTCCGTCCAGCTCCCGCACGCCCATGTGCCGATGATGCAGGAGGTGGTAGGTCCGGAAGCCTATGGCTGCCGGGAACAGGATGGGCACGTTGGCGAATATGGCGCCCAACCGGTTTCGTACCGCCCCCCGGAACA
>JBJTPC010000317.1:0-10742 GCA_046074905.1 Gammaproteobacteria bacterium | reverse complement strand
CTGGCGTGCGTTCCAGAGGGTTTCGAGCGCTGGTGTCGCCGAGCCCAGGACGACCCTGACACCGGCGCGCTGCGCGCGAGCGACGGCGAGGTCCCGTGCCGAGTAGCGCCAGCCGTCCTGTTGCTTGTAGCTCCCGTCGTGTTCTTCATCGACGATGACCAGTCCCAGTCGCTCGAGCGGCGTGAACACCGCGCTGCGCGTGCCGATCACCACGCCGGCGCGACCTTCGCGTGCTTCCCGCCAGGCGGCCAGTCGTTCGCTGTCGGTCAGCGCCGAGTGCAACACCGCGAGACGCGTGCCGAGCCGGGCCTGGAACCGGGCCACGAGTTGCGGCGTGAGGCCGATTTCCGGCACCAGCACCAGCCCCTGACGACCCGTCGCCAGCGTTTCCTCGAGCAGGCGCAGATAGACCTCGGTTTTTCCGCTGCCGGTCACTCCCTGCAGCAGGAAGGCCTGGAAGCCGGGTTCCGCCTGGCCCAGTGCGGTCAAGGCCTCCGCCTGATCCGGGGTCGGCTCGGGCCGTTGACCAACTCCCGGAGCGGGCGAGAGGACAGGCGCCGGCGCACCCTCACCGACGCAGGCCCATCCCCGCTCGACGCTGTCGCGGAGCGCCTTGCGCAGGGCGGGCTCGCACGTGGACAAGCGCTCCCCGGTCAGTCCTGTGGGGTGTGTACGCAGCAGCTCCAGGGCTTCGCGCTGCCGCTTGCCAAGCCGGACCTTTGTGTGGCCCGCGCCCGCGAGGACCGCTTCGCCGGCGGGCGACAACCGCCAGCAGGTGAGGTCCTGCCGTGCGGCGCGGCCCTGACGCAGCAATGACGGCAATGCCGTGGCATAGACCTCGCCGATCGGATGATGGTAGTACTCGGCGGCCCAATCGAGCAGGCCGAGCGTGATCTCGTCGAGAACCGGCGCCTCATCCAGTACCGCCAGTGCGCGTCGCAGCTTGGCTGATGGCACCTCCGTCCGTTCCACTGCCGCGAGCAGCACACCGACGCTTTCACCGCGACCGAAGGGTACCGCCAGGCGCAGGCCAGGACGCCACCCGCCGGCCGGGGCAGCGTCCACCGGCGGCAGGTAGTCGAAGGTCCGGCGCAGTGGGGTGTCGATGGCGAGGCGGAGGTAGACCATGAGTACCCGGTTCGCCCACGGCAGACGTGGGAGGTGGGAAGGCGGGTCCTCCAGTGTACGTCGCCGACGCGCCGGCACCCATCCCGAGGGGGGTGTCGGCGGATGGCGAGGCCGCTATGCTGTCAACCGATGCGACCGGAAAACGTTGGGACAGCAATGACCACGCTTGGCGTCATGATGGTGCCCGATGCCGGTGCACCGGGCGATACCGGTGCGTCGCCTGCGCTGGCGGCTGGCGCCGACCGGCGGCGCGCCATGGAGCGCTTCCTCGCCGAGGTCGAGAAACGGGCCTTCCAGATGGCGCGGTTCGCGCTGCGCGATGAGGACGACGCCCTCGACGCCGTTCAGGAGACCATGCTCAAGCTGTGTCGTCATTACGCGGAGCGGCCCGAGACCGAGTGGCGTCCCCTGTTTTTTCGCATCCTCGTCAACCAGGTCGAGGATCAGCGACGCCGGCGGAATGTCCGGGTCCGGTGGCTGGCCTGGTGGCCGCAGCGTCGCGACGAAGACGACACGGGGGCTCCGGACCTCCTTGACTCGGTCCCGGATTCCCGCAATGAACCCCTCCGCCTGCTCGAGGGCGAGCAGGACCTGCGACGCGTCGCCCGTGCCATCGAGTCCTTGCCGCCACGGCAGCAGCAAGCCTTCCTGCTGCGCAATCTGGAGGGGCTGGACGTTGCCGCGACGGCTGCCGCGATGCGCTGCAGCGAGGGCAGCGTGAAGACCCACTACTTCCGCGCCCTCCAGACCTTGCGTCTGGCGCTGGACGCTGCGGACGGGCGGGGCCTGCCATGACATCACCGCTCGAACGCGCGATACGCGACTGGCTGCGTGCCGGCAGCGAGGGACTCGATGGCGGCGTCCGCTCGCGTCTGAACCGTGCCCGTCAACGGGCGCTGGACGAACTGCCGACTCCGGCACGGCATCGATTCCGGCCCGCCTTGCCGCTGACGGCAGCGGCAGGCGGTGCGTTGCTGGCGCTGGCTTTCGGCTTCTTGCCCGTCTCCTCGCCGCGGGATGCGCCTGCAGCGGTGGTCATCGACGATGCGGATCTCCTGCCTTCCGCTGGGGAGGGGCTGCTGGATGAGGACCCCACCCTGTTCGTGTTGGCCTCGCTGGAGGAGTCGCCACGATGAGAAAGCGATGGCGATTGCGCCTCCTCGGGTGGGCGATGGTTGCCGTGCTCGTCTCGTCGCCAAGCGCCGCCGAGCCGGTCTTGCCGGGGACCGGCGTTGCGGCAGAACGGCCGCTGCCACCCCTGGCGCCACTGCCACCGCCGTCCCCGGGCTGGATTGCGCTCACGCCACCGGAGCGACGTCTGCTGCGGCGTTTCGCGCGTGATTGGGAGCGGTTGCCGGCCAGTCGGCGCGAGGCATTGCTGCAAGGTGCACGTCGCTGGCTGGCGGCCACGCCCGAGGAACGGCGCCGCTGGCATCACTCGTTCCGGCATTGGCGCGGCCTGAGTCCCGAGGAGCGGGTCCAGTGGCGCGCGCGTTGGCGTTCGCTGAGCCCGGAAGAGCGCGAGCGCCTGCGCGAATGGTTGCGCGAGGGTCCTCCCGCTCCGCCGCCGCCCCCGCGCCTCCGCGAGCGCGCGCCACCCCCGCCGCCGCCGGTGGATTGAGGCCACTGTTGCCATTCGCGGACGCCCCGACCCCTGCACAAGCGCCAGCGGGTAGGGTAGTTTGCAGGCGTGGTTTCCTCGAGGTTCACCCCGTGCAGCGCATTCCCGTTTCCGCCTGGTGGTTGTCGATGGTTCTGGCTGCCGCGCCGGTCGGCGCGGCCACTGCCGGTCCCCCCAAGACGCCCCCGGATGGGCTGCAGTATCAGCGCGTCAGCTTCAGCGTGGCCCTGAGCCAAACGAACTTCGACACGCAATTGCGCAGTGACAGTTCACCCGGGGTCCGCGGCACCTTGGTATCCGGCGAGGATGATCTCGCGTTGCCCAAGGACAAGTTGACCGGCCTGGCGGACCTCACGGTCCGCATCTGGGACCGTCATCGCTTCCGCTTCGGGACCGATTTCCTGTCGTTGAACCGCAATGGCGAGACCGCCCTGTCCCGTCCCATCCTCTACGGCGGCAGCGTCTATCGACTCGGAGACACCACGCGAACCACGCTGGACCTCCGTCGCTACACCGCGACCTATCTCTATTCACCGATCCGGAACGAGAAATTCGAACTGGCAGCCGGAATCGGGCTGGCGCTGTTCGACTTCGCCTCGGCGCTGGAGGTGCCCGCGCGCGGTCTCGACGAGGCGGACGACGGCATGGCGCCGGTTCCCCACCTCGCGGTAGAAGGGCTGTGGCGATTCTCGAGGCACTGGTACGTCGAGGGCCGTGCCCGCTACCTGCAGGCCTCGGTAAGCAAGGCCAATGCCAGCGAGCAGGCGTTCAGCGCGGCGGTGGTGTGGGCCTGGCAGCCGGGGATGGCACTGTCGCTCGGCTACCAGAGTCAGGAAGTCGAGGCGGAGAGCCGTTTCAGCGGCGCTCCCGGCCTGTTCCGCCTCAAGACCAGCGGTCCCCAACTCGCCGTTCGGGTGGGGTTCTAGCGGGCGCGCAGCAGTTCGAGGGGCAGTTCGGTCGTGTTCTTGGTTTCCTCGAGCACGATGCGCGATTCAATCGACTGCACGCCGGGGACCTGCGACAGGCGCTTCTGGACGAAGGTGTTGTAGTCCTCGATGGTGGCGGTGGCCACCAGCAGCACGAAGTCGGTGTCTCCCATCACCAGGAAACACTGGATGACCTCCGGGAATGACACCACCTGGTCCTTGAACTTCGGCAGGGATTGCCAGCCATGGCTGGCCAGCTTGACGCTCGCGAATACCAGGACCGGCAGTCCGAGTTGATGCCGGTCCAGCAGCGCGACCTTCCGGCGGATGATCCCGCTCTCCTCGAGCAGGCTGATGCGTCGCCAGCAAGGCGACTGCGACAATCCGGCCAGCTGCGCCACTTCAGCCGTCGAACGGGTGGCGTCCTTTTGCAGGGCGTCGAGGATCTTGATGTCCGTGCGGTCCAGCGGCGGCATTTTAAAACCATAAAACAAGAGAACATTGGATAAAATTACCAAAAAAGAACGTAAAAAGCCGCCCATTCGGACATTCTGTTCCCGGCAGCTGGAGTAATTTCACCCAGACGATCCCTGTCCACTGCCGAGGATCCCATGACCCGCACCCCGCGATTGCACGTTCCGCGTCCTCCGGCCCGTCCGGGTGATGCGCCGGATTTCTCCTATCTCGCGCTGTCGCCGGCCGGTGCGGTGCCGCGACCGGACCCCAGCACCCGCGCCGCGGCGATGAGCGAACTCGCCACCTCGCTGGTGCGCGTACTCGATGAACAGCATCGCGCAGTCGGTCCCTGGAACCCGCATCTGGACCCGGCGGAACTGCAGGTGGGCTTGCGGCACATGGTGCTCACGCGCCTCTACGACGAGCGCATGCAGCGGACGCAGCGGCAGGGGCGTATTTCCTTTTACGTGAAATGCACCGGCGAGGAGGCCGTGGCCGTGGCGGCTGCCATGGCACTGGAGCCCGGCGACATGCTGTTTCCCTCCTACCGCAACCAGGGCTTGCAGATGGTGCGCGGCCAGCCGCTGGTGGCCCTGATGAACCAGTTGCTCTCCAATACCGGCGACATGTGCAAAGGCAGGCAGTTGCCGGTGTTCTACCATTCGCGTGCCGCCCGTCTTTTCTCGATTTCCGGCAACCTGACCACGCAGTTCCCGCAGGCGGTGGGCTGGGCGATGGCAGCGGCCATCAAGGGCGAGGACCACATCGCGGCGACCTGGATCGGCGAAGGCTCGAGCGCGGAGGCGGACTTTCACCACGCCTTGCTGTTCGCCAGCACCTACCGCGCGCCGGTCATTCTCAACGTGGTCAACAACCAATGGGCCATCTCGACCTTTCAGGGCTTCGCCGCCGGTGAGTCACCCTCGTTCGCGGCCCGTGGACCGGGTTACGGCGTGCCCGGTTTGCGGGTCGACGGCAACGACTTTCTCGCGGTGCACGCCGCCACGCGCTGGGCGGCAGAGCGGGCCAGGAAGGGCCATGGTGCGACCTTGATCGAACTGGTCACCTATCGCGCCGCAGCGCATTCCACCAGCGACGATCCTTCCCGTTACCGCCCCCGCGACGAAGCCGAACGCTGGCCGCTGGGCTGCCCGATCGAGCGGCTGAAGCAACACCTCTGCCTCCTCGGCGAATGGGACGAGTCACGCCATGCGGCATTGGTCGAATCCCTCGAGCGCGAAGTCACCGAGGCATGGAAGCAGGCCTGTACCTACGGCACGCTGACCGAGGGCCCGCGCCTCGATCCGGGACTGATGTTCGAGGATGTCTACGCGACCCTGCCGCCGCATCTCGCCCGGCAGCGCGAACAGTTGCGGGCGGAACTCGCCCGTGGCACGGATGAGGCCTGAACCATGCCCCAGATGAACATGATCCAGGCCATCAACTCCGCCCTCGACGTCACCATGGGGCTGGATCGTTCCGTGGTGGTGCTGGGCGAGGATGTCGGCTATTTCGGCGGCGTTTTCCGGGCGACGGAAGGGCTCCAGCGCAAGTATGGCGAGCACCGCGTCCTCGATACCCCCATCGCCGAGGGCGGAATCATCGCCGCCGCGCTCGGCATGGCGGTGAACGGGCTCCGCCCGGTCGCCGAAATCCAGTTCGCCGACTACATCTACCCGGCCTACGACCAGATCGTCAGCGAACTGGCCCGCCTGCGTTACCGCAGTGCCGGCGACTTCGCGGCGCCGGTCACCATCCGGACCCCCTGCGGTGGTGGCATCCGGGGTGGCCAGACCCACTCGCAAAGCCCCGAGGCGATTTTCGCGCACGTCTGCGGCCTGAAAGTGGTGATGCCCTCCAACCCCCACGACGCCAAGGGCCTGCTGATCGCTGCAATCGAGGACGACGATCCGGTGGTGTTCCTGGAGCCGAAGCGGCTCTACAACGGCCCCTTCGATGGCCGGCCGGACCAGCCCGCGGTGCCGTGGACCACTCATCCGCTCGGTGAGGTCCCGGAAGGACATTTCACCGTACCGCTGGGCCAGTGTGCCGTGGCGCGCAGCGGCCGGGAGCTCACGGTCGTCACCTACGGCACGATGGTCCATGTGGCCGAGGGCGCGGCGCACGCCACGGGCATCGACGCGGAGATCATCGATGTGCGCACCATCTCGCCGCTCGATACCGCGACCATCGTGGCTTCGGTGCGCAAGACAGGCCGCTGCGTCGTGGTGCATGATGCGACCCGGTTCGGCGGCTTCGGCGGCGAGCTGGTGGCGACGATCCAGGAGGAGTGTTTCTGGCACCTGGAAGCGCCCATCGTGCGCATCGGCGGCTGGGACACGCCCTATCCCCATGCCTTCGAATGGGAGTACTTCCCCGGACAGGCACGGGTCGCCGCCGCCATGCGGCGGGTGATGGAGGAGCAGGCATGAGCAAGCGGTTCGAGTTCAAGGTGCCCGATCTCGGGGAGGGCACGGTCAGCTCCGAAATCGTTGCCTGGCGGGTGCAGGTGGGCGATCTGGTGCGCGAGGATGATCCGCTCGCGGAGCTGTCCACCGACAAGGCGGTGGTCGAGGTGCCCGCACCGGTGAGCGGTCGCGTGCTGGCCCTGAACGGCCGACCCGGTGACTCGGTCGCGGTGGGTTCGGTGCTGGCGGTGTTCGAGGTTGAAGGATTGCCGGCGGTGGAAGCCCCTGCCGCCGGCGACAGTCCCGCCGTCGCTGCCACTGCGACCGCGCCGTCCCCGGCCCGCGTCCTCGCCTCGCCGGCCACGCGGCGACTGGCGAGCGAGGCGGGCGTCGATCTCGCGGCGGTCTCCGGGACCGGCCCCGCAGGGCGGGTCCTGAAAGGCGATGTGGAGCGGCAAATGGCCGGCAAGTCCGCGCCGGCCGCTGTGCCGGTACCGGCGGCGGCGCCTCTCGCCGCGACCCGCAGCGTGGCGGGAATCACCGAGATCCCGGTCATCGGCGTACGTCGGGTGATCGCGCAGCGCATGGAGCAGGCCAAGCGCACCATCCCCCATTTTTCCTATGTCGAGGAGGTGGACGTGACGGCCCTCGAGGCCTTGCGGATCCATCTGAACCGGCGGCGTCCGCACGGGGAGGCCTATTCCTACCTGCCGTTCGTCATCGCCGCACTGGCGCGGGTATTGCGCGACTTCCCGCAGTGCAATGCCCACTACGATGCGGACCGCAATCTGCTGCTGCGGCATGCTGCGGTCCACGTGGGCGTGGCCACGCAGACGCCGGATGGCCTGAAGGTGCCGGTCGTCCGCCATGCCGAGGGCCTTGCGCTCGGCCCGCTGGCCGCGGAAATCCGCCGGGTCTCCGCCGCAGCCCGCAACAACACGGCCCGCCGCGACGAGCTGACCGGCAGTACAATCACCGTGACCAGCCTCGGCAAGCTGGGCGGAATCGCCAGTACCCCGGTGATCAACCTGCCCGAAGTCGCCATCATCGGCCTCAATCGGGCCGTGGAGCGGCCTGTCGTGGTGGAGGGCGCCGTGATGGTGCGCAGGATGATGAATCTCTCCTCGTCTTTCGACCATCGCTTCGTGGACGGCTTCGACGCCGCGGCCATGGTGCAGGCGCTGAAGGAGAGGCTCGAGCAACCCGCCACGATCTTCCTGGCGGAGTAGACGGACGAGGAGTACCGCGATGGCCAACCACCCCGCGCAGAACGCGCCCTTCGGCAGCATCCTGGCCCCCTGGATGGCCGTGGCCGAATACCGCGACGGCCAGTGGGGCCCCGCCGAGATCCGTCCGGTCGGGCCACTGCCGATGAGTCCGGCCGCCCACGTGCTCCACTACGGGAGCACCTGCTTCGAGGGCTTCAAGGCCTATCGCCATGCCGACGGTTCGGTGCAGGTCTTCCGGATGGATCGCCATGTCCAGCGACTGCGCCAGAGTGCCCGCAGCCTGATGCTCCCCGAGCCGGACACGGCACAACTCGAGCGCATGGTGCTGGAGGCCATCGACCGCAACCGGGCGGAGGTGCCGGAAGCCCCCGGCGCGCTTTACCTGCGCCCGTTGCTCATCGGCACCACGCCGAACATCGGTGCCGCCGCCACGCCCGCCAACGAGGCATTGCTGTTGGTGCTGTGCAGCCCGGTGTGGGACTACTTCGCCGGTGGCGCCAAGCCCCTGCGCATCTATGTCGAGGAGCATGCGACACGCTGTGCGGCCCACCTCGGCGTCGTCAAGACCGGCGGCAACTACGCTGCGGCGCTCGGACCCACGCTGGCGGCACGCAAGCAGTACGGCGTCGACCAGGTCCTGTTCTGCCCGGGTGGCGAGGTGCAGGAGACCGGTGCCGCCAACTTCCTGCTCATCCGCGAGGGGCACCTCCTCACGCGCAGTCTCGACACCACCTTCCTTCATGGAGTCACGCGCGACTCGCTCCTGACCCTGGCCCCTGAACTTGGCTTTCGCGTCGAGGAGCGGGTTTTCACCGTCGACGAAATGCTGGAGTGGATAAAGGACGGCGAGGCGGCGTTGTCGGGTACCGCAGCGGTGCTGTCGGGCGTGGGGACACTGATCCGCAACGGCATGGAGCATCCCGTGCGCGATGGCAGCGTCGGGCCGTGCACGCAGCGCCTGCGTGCCGCGCTCGTCGGCCTGCAGCAGGGCACGGCCCCGGATACCCGCGGCTGGCTGCGGCGGGTCTGATCCGTGAACCTCCGGGCGTGGGTCGCGCTGCTGCTCCTCGGGTCATCCTCCGCGGAGGCGGCAGACGTGCTGCTGCGGCAGGTCCAGTTGCATGACGGGACCGGTGCTGCCCCGGTGGTGGCGGATGTCCGGGTCCGTGGCGACCGTATCGCGGCGGTCGCCCCCAGCCTCCCGCCGGAACCCGGCGAGGCCGTGGTCGAGGGTGGCGGCCTCGCGCTGGCGCCGGGCTTCATCGATGTGCATTCGCATGCGGACCGGGGGCTGCTGGAAGACCCGGATGCGGCCACCGTTTCCCGCCAGGGAGTGACCACCATTGTCGTCGGGCAGGACGGTTACTCCACCTTTCCGCTCCGCAACTACCTCGCCACCGTTGAAGCGGTCCGTCCGGCGATCAATGTCGCCAGTTTCTCCGGACACGCCACGCTGCGCCTCGAGGTGATGGGGAAGGACGTGTTCCGGTCGTCCACTCCCGAAGAGCAGGGGCGTCTCGAGGCGCTGCTGAAGCTCGAGATGGAGGGCGGTGCCTTCGGCCTGTCGAGCGGACTCGAGTACGAGCACGGCCACTTCGCCACCACCCGCGAAATGGTGGGGCTCGCCCGGGTGGCGGCGGCGGCGCAGGGGTCCTACCTCAGCCACGTCCGCGACGAATCGGCCAAGGTGTTCGATTCCTTCGACGAGATCCTGCGCATCGGGCGCGAGTCCGGAATCCCCGTGGGCATCACCCACATCAAGATGGGCGCCAAGTCCGTCTGGTACCAGGCCGCGAAGCGCATGCCCGCCTATTTCGAGCAGGCACGGCGCGACGGAATCCGCCTCTGGCCAGATGTCTATCCGTACACCTACTGGCACTCCACCATCCGTGTCCTCGTGCCGGACCGGGATTTCTTCAATGCGGACAAGGTGGCGAAGGCGCTCGAGGAGAACGGTGGCGCCGCGGCCATCCGCTTCGCCAGCTACCGCCCCGAGCCGGCACTTGCCGGCAAGACCCTTGCCGAAATGGCCACCCACTGGGGCGTCACGCCGGTGGAAGCCTACATGCGCACCATCCGCGAGACGGCCGCCGGCACGGAAGCCGGCGAGGAGATGGAGGACATCATCGGCACGTCGATGAGCGAGGAGGACGTGCGCTGGTTCGTGGCGCACCCGGACATCGCCTTCTGCAGCGACGGGGAATTGCACGGGTCGCATCCGCGCGGGGCCGGTTCGTTCCCGCGGGTGCTTGGCCATTACGTGCGCGAGCAGCAGGTGTTGTCGCTGCCCGAGGCGATTCGCAAGATGACGAGCCTGCCGGCCACGCGCCTTGGCCTCAAGGACCGCGGCAGGATTGCCCCGGGCTACCTGGCGGACCTGGTCCTGTTCGATCCGGCGACCGTGATCGACCGTTCGACCATCGCGCAGCCCGAGGCACCCCCGGCAGGAATTCCCCATGTCATGGTGTCGGGCGAGTGGGTCATCCGGGACGGCCAGGTGACGGGCAAACGTCCCGGACGGGCCTTGCGGGGCCCGGGTTACCGGGCCCCGTGACGCCGGTCGTCAGCCCACCGACTTGATGGCGGCGACCAGTTCCGCGACCGCCTTCTGGCCGTCGCCGTACAGCATGCGCGTGTTGTCGAGGTAGAACAGCGCGTTCTCGATGCCCGAGAAACCCTGGCCCTGGCCACGCTTGATGACGATGCAGGTCTTCGCCTTGTCGGCGTTGAGGATCGGCATGCCGTAGATCGGGCTGCTCTTGTCGTTGCGCGCCACCGGGTTGACGACGTCATTCGCACCGATGATCAGGGCCACGTCGGCGGTGTCGAACTCGGCGTTGATCTCGTCGAGGTCGAAGATCTTCTCGTAGGGCACGCCGGCCTCGGCGAGCAGCACGTTCATGTGGCCCGGCATGCGGCCGGCAACCGGATGAATGGCGTATTTCACCGACACACCGCGCGCGATCAGCTTGTC
>JBJTPC010000316.1:0-7865 GCA_046074905.1 Gammaproteobacteria bacterium | reverse complement strand
TCAGCGTGCGCCGCAGCGGCACGCTGAACAGCACGCCGAGCAGACCGCCGAGACCGACGATGGCGAAAGTCCAGAGGTAGTCGAAGCGCTGCCAGTGGCCCAGCAATACCAGCGCCGGCATCGTGAAGATCGCGCCGGCCGCGATGCTGCTGCCCGCCGAGGCACCGGTGGCGACGATGTTGTTCTCGAGGACGTTGGGCGGTCCGAACAGTCGCAGCACCGCCATGGCAATCACGGCAGCCGGGATGGCGGTGGCGACCGTCAGGCCGGCGAACAGGCCGAGGTAGGCGTTTGCGGCCGCGAGGACGACGGTGAGGACGAGCGACAGCGCGACGGCCTTCACCGTCAGCTGTGCGGGAAGGCCGGTCGTGCTGTTCATGGCTTATTTCACCCCGCCCATCCAGCGCTTCACGGGGCCGCTGACGAGCAGCGTGACCAGGCCCACGCCGACCGCGAAGGCGACGATCTGCAGGTACTGGCCCGGCATGCTGGCCACGTTCTCGGCGTCGAACTCGCCGGCGATCAGGCCGGCCAGCAGGTTGCCGAGCGAGGTGGCGAGGAACCAGATGCCCATCATCTGCCCGACGTAGCGCGCCGGTGCCAACTTGGTGATGTTGGACAGGCCCACCGGCGACAGGCACAGCTCGCCCATCGTGTGCAGGAGGTAGGTGAGGATCAGCCAGTACGGCGCCGCCTTCATGCCGGCTGCGACGATCTCCGCCGCCTGGAACAGCATCAGGAAGCCCGAGCCCATGATGATCAGGCCGAGACCGAACTTCACCGGGGCGCTCGGGTCGAGGTTGCGCTTGCCCAGCGACACCCACAGGGCCGAGAAGAGCGGTGCCAGCAGCAGGATGAACACGGGGTTCAGCGACTGGAATACGCCCGCCGGCAACTCGAAGGAGCCGATCAGGCGATCGGTGTAGCGCTCGGCGAAGAGGTTCATGGAACTGCCGGCCTGCTCGAAGCCCGACCAGAACGCGGCGCAGGCGATGAACAGCACGATGATGGCGCCGACGCGCTTTTTCTCGACTGCATCGAGGCCGCCGAACAGCAGGATCCAGGCGAAGTAGAGCACTGCCATCGCCGCGATGGCCACACCGGTCACCGCAGCGAGCGTCACCGGGTTGACCTGGACCAGGCCCAGGGCCACCGCCGCCACGGCCGCTGCGAGGACGGCCACGCCGATGAGCGTCGGCTTCCAGTTCGGTGCCGTACCCGCAGGCAGCGTCGGGGCGGCACCGGCCCCATTCAGCCAGTGGCGTGTGGTCAGGAACTGCACCACGCCGAGCGCCATGCCGCCCGCGGCGCACAGGAAGCCGGCACTCCAGCCCCAGGTGGCCGCCACCGGGGCAACGATCAGCGGGGCGATGAAGGCCCCGAGATTGATGCCCATGTAGAAGATCGTGAAGCCGGCATCGCGGCGGGCCCCGCCTTCCGGGTAGAGGCCGGCGACGATGGCGCTGATGTTCGGCTTGAGCAGGCCGACGCCCGCGATGATCACCACCAGCCCAAGATAGAACCCGGTGGTGCCCCCCGCGAGGCCAAGCATGAGGTTGCCGAGGGTGATGAGCACGCCGCCCACGAGCACTGCCTGCTGCGCGCCGATGACCCGGTCGGCGATATAGCCACCGGGCAGGGCCACCAGGTACACCGCAGCGGTGTACAGGCCATAGATGGCGGTGGCCGTCTTGTCATCGATGCCGAGACCGCCGCTGGCAACCTGATCGACCAGGAACAGCACGAGGATGGCGCGCATCCCGTAGAAGGTGAAACGCTCCCACATCTCGGTGAGGAACAGGTTCGCGAGGCCGATGGGCTGGCCCAGCAATTGCCGTCCGTTGCCGGCGGCGCTCTCAGCGTTCTGGTTCAAGTGTCGATCCCCCAAGTCTCCCGATGCGCCGGAGTATGACCCAAGCGGGTGGGGGGCGACCAGCATCCCCGAGGGCCTGGGAAAGGCCGCCCGGGGCGGGGCGGTGACCGTCAGGCCGCCGATTCTTCCGGGTCGTCCTCGCGCTCCGCAGGGCGCCTCACCCGCAGCATCAGGCGCGACATGATGATGCCGGCCTCGTAGAGGATCCACATGGGGAGGGCCATCGCCACCTGCGAGACCGCATCCGGCGGCGTGAGGATCGCGGCGACCACGAAGATGCCGATCAGCACGTACCCGCGGGCCTCGGCGAGCTTCGCGACCTTCACCAGGCCGGTCTGCGTCAGCAGCACCACGGCAATCGGAATCTCGAACGCCAGCCCGAAGCAGAAGAACAGGATCAGCACGAAATCGAGATACTGCGTGATGTCCGTCATCATCGTCACGCCGGACGGCGTGGTGGCGGCGAAGAACTGGAACATCAGCGGGAAGACCACGAAGTAGGCGAACGCGACCCCGGCATAGAACAGCAGGATGCTCGACAACACCAGCGGCGCGGCAAAGCGTCGCTCGTGCCGGTAGAGGCCCGGTGCCACGAACGCCCAGAGCTGGTAGAGCACCACCGGCATCGCCAGGAACAGGGCGACGTACAGCGCCAGCTTGAACGGCGCCATGAACGGCGACACGACGCTCGTGGCGATCAGCGAACTGCCCGGCGGCAGTTGCTGGATCAAGGGCTGGGCGACCAGCGTGAACAGCTCGTTCGAGAAAGCGATGCAGGGCAGGGCCAGCAGGAGCACCGCGCCCAGTGCCTTGATGAGCCGGTCGCGGAGCTCGAGGATGTGCGAGGTGAGGGTCCCCTCGCCGGCAGCGCCCTCTTCAGTGGAGCGGTCGGTCATGGGGGTTGGTTTCCTGGCTCGAGGCGGGCAGGTCGGGCGCCAGTGGCGCCGGGACCGACTCCGGGCCGGCGGGGGGTGGCGAGAAGTCGGTGGCGACCGGGGCCGACGGCACATCCGGCCCCGCCGGGACGGCAGCCGGGTGGACGGCAGGTGTCACCGCGGGAGCATCCGGACCGGCCGGGACGCTGACATCCGCGATCGGGGGAGGGTTGCGCAGGGTGCGGGCGCGATCGGCATCTCCCATGGCCCATTCGGTCACGCGGGCCTCGTGGTCGAGCTGGTCCTGCATCTGCCGCACCATCTGCCGTGCACGACCCACCCACCGTCCGACATCGCGCGCCAGTTTCGGGAGCTTGTTCGGCCCCAGCACCAGCAGCGCGACCAGTGCGATGAGCACCATCTCGCTGAAACCAACCTCGAACATCCGGAAACGCTCCGCGTGGGACGGCGGGCCCGGTCGACTGACCGGGCCGGGATGGGCGGGGTCGACCCGCCCGCAGCCCCGTCAGGCCTTTTTCTGCTCGTCGTCCGCCGGCTTCGACTCCACCGCCGGCTTGTTCTCGGGGGCGTCATCCGACATGCCCTGCTTGAAGCCCTTGACGGCCGCGCCGAGGTCCGACCCGATGGTGCGGAGCTTCTTGGCGCCGAACACCAGCAGCGCAATGGCGAGAATGATCAGCAGTTCGCGAAAACCGATACCCATGACGAAGCTCCTGCGGCGACCGGTCGAACCGGCCCGAATGACTGAAGTGCGAATGGTACTGTACAGACTGCCGCGGTGAACCCCCGGTTCCCCATTCCGTGAACCCGGTCCGCTGTCGGTCGGCGGTCTCAGGCGGTCGGCGGCACCTCGAGCCAGAAAGTCACCGGCCCGTCGTTGACCAGCTCCACCTGCATATCCGCGCCGAAGCGACCGGTCCGTACGCGACCGGGCAGACGGGCCTCGGCCCGCGTGACGAGGTCGTTGAAGCGCTCGAGCCCGATCGCCGGGGGCGCCGCGGGGCTGAAGCCGGGGCGGGTGCCCTTGCGGGTGTCGGCGGCCAGGGTGAACTGCGGCACCAGCAGCAAGCTGCCGCCGCTTTCCTCGAGACTCCGGTTCATGCGACCGGCCCCGTCCGCGAAAACCCGGTAGGTCACCAGGCGCTCCAGCAGGCGCTCGCCCTGCGCGGCCGTGTCGCCGGCCTGCACGCCGACGAGAACCAGCAGTCCGGGCCCGATCTCGCCGACCACGCTGCCGTCAATCCTGACGCTCGCCCGCGTCACCCGCTGCAACAACCCGATCATGCGTCCAGTCTAGCGTGGCCCGGCCCACCTGACGCCATCGTCCACCTGTGGAACAATGCACGCATGCTGCCCACGCCCGGCCCCGCCTTCTATCGGCGCACCATCGGCCTGCTGACCGCCGCGGTGCTCGGCGTGATGCTCTGGCGCATCGTCGAACCTTTCCTGACGCCTCTCGCCTGGGCGACCTTCCTCGCCTTCCTGCTGCAGCCGTTGCAGCGCCGTGCGGCTGCCCGTTTCGGCGACCGTCCTTCCGTGGCGGCCCTCCTGCTCACGCTGCTCACCCTGGTGCTGTTCATCGGGCCGCTGGGTCTGCTCGGCGCGGTGTTTGCCGCGCAGGCCGGCGAACTCGCCCTGCAGGCGCAGCGTCTGGCGGTGGAGCTCGAGCTGCGCAGTTTCAACGACCTGCTGCAGCAGCCGTGGATGCGTGGCTGGGTGGGCTGGGCGGAGGAGCATCTGGCCGTATCGACCGCACAGCTGCAGGCCTGGGCGGTGGCCGGTGCACAGCGCGTGCTGGCGCCGCTCGCCGCCGTCGGCGGAGCGTTCTTCCTCAATGCCGTGGGCACGGTGATGAGCTTCCTGTTCATGCCCATCCTGCTGTTCTTCCTGGTGCGGGACGGTGCTGCGATCATCGCCGGCATGGCGCGGCTGGTGCCGATGGACGGCGCCCATCAGGAGCGCTTGTTCGCACGTCTCGGCGCGGTGACCGAGGCCGTGGTTTTCGGCACCTTGGTCACCGCCATGCTGCAGGGGGCCCTCGTAGGCCTCGCGTTCGCGATGGCCGGCTTGCCGTCGCCGGTGGTGTTCGGCGTGATGGCGGCGGTGCTCTCGGTGGTGCCGTTCGGGGGGACGGCCCTGGTCTGGGGGCCGGCGGTCGGCTGGCTCGCGTTCCAGGGGGATTATCTTCCGGCCGTGCTCCTGTTCGCCTTCGGCGCGGGCATCGTTGGCACCATCGACAACCTGCTCAAGCCCCTGCTCATCTCCGGCCGCGGCGAGGTGCCCACGCTCGCGGTGTTCATCGGTGTCCTCGGTGGCCTGTCGGCTTTCGGCCTGGTCGGCATGTTCCTCGGCCCGGTGGTCATCGCGCTCGCGCTCGAACTGCTGGAATTCCTCGCCGAGGACCGCCACGGCACCGGCGCTCCGCCCTGATCCGCGCCTGGCCGGGGCACGTGGCCGTCCGGGGTCAGCGGGCGACCCACCTGCCCCGGTAGAATGCGCGGATGAATGCCGACCCGCTCCTCGCCCGCCTGAACGCCGAACAGGCACAGGCCGTTTCCGCACCCCTTCAGCCCTGCCTCGTGCTTGCCGGCGCCGGCTCCGGCAAGACCCGCGTGCTGGTGCACCGCATCGCCTGGCTGGCGGAGCGCGAAAGCGCCTCGTTGTGGTCGATTCTCGCCGTCACCTTCACCAACAAGGCGGCGGCCGAGATGCGCTCCCGCGTCGAGGCCTTGATGCAGGTGGGCGTGCAGAACCTGTGGATCGGCACCTTCCACGGCCTGGCGCATCGCCTGCTGCGCATCCATTGGCGTGAAGCGGGCTTGCCGCAAACCTTCCAGATTCTCGATGCGGACGACCAGCAGCGGCTGGTGAAGAAGGTCATCAAGGACCTCGGCCTCGACGACACCCGCTGGATTCCCCGCGAGGTCACGTGGTTCATCAACAGCCGCAAGGACGAGGGTCAGCGTCCGCAGCACCTGAAGGATGAGGGCGACCCGACCCGACGCCAGATGATCCGGCTCTACGAGGAGTACGAGGCGCGCTGCCGCAAGGCGGGCGTGGTCGATTTCGCGGAGTTGCTGCTGCGCAGCTACGAGCTCCTGCGCGACCATGCGGATGTCCTCGATCACTACCGCCGCCGTTTCACCCACATGCTCGTCGACGAGTTCCAGGACACCAACACGCTCCAGTACCACTGGCTCCGGTTGCTGGCCGGGCCGGGCGGCACGCCGTTCGTGGTCGGCGACGACGACCAGAGCATCTACGGCTGGCGTGGCGCCAAGGTGGAGAACCTCCAGCAGTTCCAGCGCGATTTCCCGGGAGCGCTGCTGGTGCGTCTCGAGGAGAACTACCGCTCCTCGGGCAACATCCTTGCGCTCGCCAACGGCATCATCGAGCACAACAGCGGTCGCCTCGGCAAGACGCTGCGCACCGCCGGGGCACCCGGCGAGCCGATTCGCGTGTATTCGGCCTTCAACGAGCGCGATGAGGCGGATTTCGTCGTCAACCGGGTCCGCGAATGGGTGGCGCAGGGTGGCCGGCGCGACGGGATTGCGGTGCTCTACCGCTCCAACGCCCAGTCGCGGGTGCTGGAAGAGGGGTTCATGAACGCGCGCATCCCCTACCGCGTGTACGGGGGCTTGCGCTTCTTCGAGCGCGCCGAAGTCAAGGACGCACTCGCCTACCTGCGCCTGCTGGCCAATCGTGCCGAGGACGCCGCCTTCGAGCGCGTCGTCAATCTCCCCACGCGCGGCATCGGCGCACGCACGCTCGACCTCGTCCGCACCGCCGCCCGCGAGCGGGGCACCTCGCTGTGGAGCGCCTGCAGCCAGGTACTGGCCGCGGGCATGCTTGGCCCCAAGGGCAACCAGGCGCTGGCGGGTTTCCTGCACCTCGTGGACGGCCTGGCGAAGGAGGCCGTCAATCTGCCCCTGCACGAGCAGGTGGACCTGGTCATCACGCGCTCCGGCCTTCGCGAGCACTACCAGAAGGAAAAGGACGGCAAGGGCGAGGCACGCGTCGAGAACCTCGACGAACTGGTCTCGGCGGCCCGTGCCTTCGAGCCGGACCAGGTGCCGGCCGAAAGCGGCGAGGCGATGTCGCCGCTCGATTCCTTCCTTGCCCATGCGGTTCTCGAGAGCGGCGAGACGCAGGCGGGCGAATGGGAGGACTCGGTGCAGATGATGACGCTGCACTCGGCGAAGGGACTGGAGTTTCCCATCGTGTTCCTCTGCGGCCTCGAGGAGGGACTCTTCCCGCATCAGCGTTCGATCGCGGACCTCAACGGTCTCGAGGAGGAGCGCCGGCTCTGCTACGTCGGCATCACCCGTGCCATGAAGCGCCTCTATCTCACGCATGCCGAGTCGCGCCGGCTGCACGGTCAGGACCAGATGTCCGCACCGTCGCGCTTCCTGGCCGAGATGCCGGCGGAATTGCTCGAGGAGGTGCGCCCGCGGCTGAACGTGGCGCGTCCCTTCGACAGTGGCGGCCGCCGTCGCTGGAGCGACGAGGGCGATGGCTGGGAGGGCCGTGCCCCGTCGCGCTTCCAGGAGTCGCGCTACCCCGGCTGGGGGGGGCGCGAGACCCCGCGACCCGCCCCCGCACAGACCGGTCGCGATGCCGGCCGCTCCTACCCGTCAGGACAATTCGGGGTCTACGGCCAAAAGCCGCCGGTGAGCCAGGAACGGGTGGCCGTGGTCCGCGCCACCGCGCGCATGGATCAAACCCCCGCCTTCGGCGGCCTGAAACTGGGTAGCCGCGTGCGGCATGCGAAGTTCGGCGATGGCGTGGTGGTGCGTCTCGAGGGACAGGCCGCACAGGCCCAGGTGGAGGTCAATTTCGAGCGGCTGGGTCCGAAGCAGTTAATGCTGGCCTACGCCAGACTGGAAATCCTCGGTACCTGAGCAGGCTGGCCGGACCTATAATCAAGGCCTCCACGCTTTGGTTTTTCCCGGTAGCGGTGACCAAGGAGGGTCCGGTTTGGCAGTCAGTACCTATCTGTCCACGCGCGAGGCGGCCGACCTGCTCGGCGTCTCGCTCCGCACGGTCCAGTTATGGGTGGAGAGCGGCACGCTCCGCGCCTGGAAGACGGCGGGTGG
>JBJTPC010000315.1:0-14045 GCA_046074905.1 Gammaproteobacteria bacterium | reverse complement strand
TTCGGGGTCGCCGCCGTGCTGTTCCTCGCCGGCGCCCTGCCCTTGCTGCTGCTCGGGCGCTACCGCACCTTCCCCTCGCCGTCTACAGCCCCAGCCGCCGCAACGGCGGACGCGGCCCGCTAGCCCGCGAGACGGTGGTCTCCTCGGTGTAGAAGGCCTCGCAGGCCCGCCCGCCCTCGCGCCCGACGCCGGAATCCGCGAATCCGCCGAACGGTGCGCGCAGTTCGCGGGTCATCGGCAGGTTCTGCCAGAGCGTGCCGACGCGCAGTTCGCGCTCGAGCCTGGCCAGTGTCTCGACATTGCGTGACCATGCGTAGGCGACGAGGCCGAACCGCGTATCCGCTGCCAGGCGACAGGCCTCCTCCAGCGTCCCGAAAGTCATCACGGTCGCCACGGGACCGAACACCTCTTCCTGGCAGATCGGCAACGCGCTGTGCGGCGCCCGCAGCACGGTGGGCGCCACGAAGCAGCCGGTCGCCGGCACGGCGGCATTCGGCCCGCCCGCCAGCAACTCGCAGCCATCGGCCAAGGCACGTTCCAGGTGACCGATGACACGCTGCCGATGCACCCGCGAACCCAGCGGTCCGAGATCCGTCTCTGCCGCGAACGGGTCCCCGAGGACCAACCGACCGGCGCGTCGCGCGAACTCCGCGAGGAACGCCGGCGCAATGCTGGATTCCACCAGCAACCTCGAGCCGGCCAGGCATTGCTGCCCGTTGTTGGAGAAGATCGCCAGCAAGGCGGCGTCGAGGGCCTGATCGAGGTCGGCATCGGCGAACACCAGATTGGCGCTCTTGCCGCCCAACTCCATGGTCACCGGCACCAGCGACGGCGCGGCTGCGGCCATCACTGACCGGCCGGCCACGGTACCGCCGGTGAAGGAGACGCGGGCGAGGCGGGCATCTGCCACCAGCGCGGCACCAGTCACCCCGCCCCGGCCCTGCACCAGATTCACCGTGCCGGCCGGTACCCCGGCCTCATGCAACAACTCCAGCAGCCGCCACGCGGTCAGGGGCGTCTGCTCCGCAGGCTTCACCACGCAGGTATTGCCGAACGCCAGGGCGGCTGCGACCTTCATCGACGTCAACGCGAGCGGCGCATTCCAGGGACCGATCAGCGCCGCCACCCCGGCGGGACGCCGCAGTACCAGGGTGGTCACCCCGGCAGTCTGGTGCCAGGCCTCGCCCATCGACTGTCCGATGTAATCGGCGAAGAACCGGAAGTTGTAGGCACCGCGACGAATCTGGCCGATCTCGAGCTGGCGCAGCGGGATTCCCGTGTTCAGGCATTCCAAAGCGGCCAGGGATGCCGCATCCCGGTCGATGAGATCCGCCACGCGGCGCAGGATCGCCTGCCGTTCCTCGACCGCCAGACGGGGCCAGGGGCCACTGCGGAAGGCCCGATCCGCCGCCGCGACCGCCCGTTCCACCATCGGGGGGGACGATTCGACGCACTCGGCAATGACTGACTCGCGGTAGGGGTCGATGACCGGAAACACTTCCCCGGACCACTGCGGCTCGCCGTCGATGACGGCAGCGACCCGCGGGGGAACCTGAGCGATTGCGGCCGTGGCCACCAAGGGTGGCGGTGTTGGGTGACTCATCCGGGCAGGTCTCCACAGCGCTCGCGCCACCCCTGGAGCTGGCGAGGTTCCTCGCCGGCCAGCGCGCCGCGACCGGATCGCCGCAGCAACTCCCAGACGAGACAGAGGTTCGAGGAGACCACGGGAGGCCCCGCTACGTCCATCGCCTCGGCCAGCAGGGTGAGGCTGGGCAAGCCCGTGCCGCTGATGACCACCGCATCGACCTGCAGCCGGCGCAAGGCCGCCAGCGGCTCACGGGCACCAGCCGCCGTGAGCGCATAGATGCCGCGCGTGTCGGCCGTCGCGGTGGGCAAGCGCTGCAGCGCCGCCACCTCGATGCCCTGCCGCTCCCACCAGGCCACGAGTGCGGCACCCAGGGCCTCGGGATACGGGCACAACAATCCGATCCGGCGCGCACCGAGTGCGGTCACGCCGGCACGCAGGGCGGCGGCCGCCGTGACCACCGGCGCGGCAAAGTGCTGTTCCAATCGCGCCAGTTGCCGGGATTCTTCCGCGGCCGGGACCAGATAGGAAGTGCCGGTACAGGCGAAGCCGAGACCCGCGAGGCGCAGCGTGTCGAATTGCGCCGGCGCCTCGCCGAAGGCACGGAGGTAATCACGCAGGCGCGCGAGACTGTCCTGCTCGGCGCTGGCCAGGCGCATCACGCACGGCGTGATTTCCCACGGGAACAGCCGACGGCACTCGGCTTCGACCGTGGGATTGGCCTGGGGGGTGGCGATACCGATACAGGCGGTCGCGCTCATGCGATGGCTGCCGCGGCACGCAAGCCGAGAATCATCGAGGTGCGCAGGAGATGCTCGCGTGCGCGATGCGGGTCCGCCGCGGTTTCCTGCAGGGCGGTCAGCGCCGCGCGCCTCGCGACGGGATCCCGCGCCTGCATCCGCGCGCGGTTGCTGTCGGCCTGCCGGAGGATGTCATCCCGCGCGATGGGCAGACGTCGCCGCGCGTAGCGATCCAGCAGATCGAGGCTCGCCCCGTCGCGGATCTCGGCCAGTGTCGCCGCCAACTCGAAGGCATCATGGAGGCCACCGTTCATCCCCATGCCACCGGCAGGCGAGTTGAGGTGGGCGGCATCACCGGCGAGCATGATACGACCGCGGCGATAGCGATCGACGATACGGCGATGGATCCGGTACTGGCGGCATTGCTCCACGGGATACGCACCCGATCCCGGCACCAACCGTTCCAGGAGTGCCTGGATGGCTTCGGGACGTGCAGCGGCATCGAGGTCCGTACCCGGCGGCAGATGGAAGTTCGCCCGCCACAGCCCGGGCAAGGCCAGCAGACTGAATGTCCCTTCCGCCCACCACAGGTAGTTGACCGCGGAAAGCCGCGGCAAAAACCGCTCGAAAGGGCAGCGCGTGGTGGCCAGCAGCGTGGTCTCGGGATAGGTCTCGCCGTCGAACACCTCGGTCACCGCAGAGCGCACGGTACTGCGTGCCCCGTCGGCACCGACCAGCAAGTCCGCCTCCAGCCACGCGGCCTGTCCCGCCTGCTCGAAGCCGACCCGCACCCCGTCATCGGTCTGCACCATCGACAGCACCCGCGCCCCGCGCAGGATCTGCACTCCCGGCAACTCCGCGGCCTGGCGCTCTGCCAGGCGCACCAGTTCATCCTGCGGACACTGCAGCCGATAGGGATGCCGGGTGTCATCCGCCAGCAAGCCGAGGTCGAAGACGGCCGCCTCATGGGTTTCGTGCCACCGCACCTGCCAGGTGCGGGCACACAGGCCGAAGGCCATGAGGGGCGCCGTGAGCTCCAGCCGTTCCAGCAAGTCGAGGGTGGGTGGGTGGAACGTGGAAGCGCGCAATTCCGGCGGCGCCACCGCGGCGGACTCGAGGACGGTGCAGCGAATTCCCTGTCGACCGAGGCACAGCGCCAACACCAGGCCCACTGGCCCGGCACCGACCACCGCCACGCCCCGCGAAAAGGTCTCCCTTGCCGTCATTCCCGTCCCCCACCCTGCAAAAATCGCCAGTTCCGCCGACCGAAGGGCATTGCATTCGTTGCCAGCGCGCAACAACCCGACGGGAAACAGGACCTCGGGAAGCCACCCGGTTGACTTATCATAATGATAGGACATTATAGCCAGAGGACGGCTGGCGGGTGCCGCATCGCGGTACCTGCGCACCATCGGGGAAACGGCAGATCGGGCGACGTACCGCGACCTGCTGACAAGAGTCACTCTCGGGAGGAAACAGGGGCATGAAGATCTCGAACATGAACCGCAGCCTGCTGGCCGGCGCCATCGCCGTCGCGCTCAGCCCACTGCCAGCAATGGCGGCCGACGGACTTGACGAGGTCATCGTCACGGCCCGCCGTACCAGTGAATCACTGCAGGAGACCCCGGTCGCGGTCTCCGCCTTCACGCGCGATGCCATCGAGAACAAGGGCATCACCGACATCAACCAGCTCGCCGCCTTCACGCCCTGCTTCAGCTTCTCGCAGGCCTTCGGCCGCCAGACGGACCGCCCGGTGGTTCGCGGCCAGTCGAACATCCTCGCCGGCGTGCAGTTCGGCGTGGAGTCCGGCACCGCCTTCTTCATCGACGGCGTCTACTACAACGGCGACATCCAGGCCCTCGACTTCGACTCGCTGGAGCGCGTCGAGGTCATCAAGGGACCGCAGAGCGCGCTGTACGGCCGCAACACCTACGCCGGCGCCATCAACTTCGTCACCCGCGACCCGGGCAACGAGGCCGAGGGCTCGATCAAGGTGGGCTACGGCTCGCACAAGTCGCACGACCTCTCCGCCTCGTTCTCGGTGCCGCTGGTCGAGGACAAGCTGGCGATGCGCTTCACCGCCAAGCACCACGAGTACGGCGGCGAGTACCGCAACAGCCTCACCGGCAAGAACGTCGGCATGGAGCAGGACACCAGCGTGTCCGCGACCATCGTGTTCACGCCGTCCGAGAACTTCCGGGCACGCCTCTTCGCCACCTACCGCAAGCAGGATGACGGCCCGCTGGCGCTGGTGCTGCAGGGCGCGGAGTACAACAACTGCATGCCGGGCTTCCGCTCCGCCGGCTACCGCGGCCTGAGCGTCGCCACCGGCGCTTCGATCCTCTCCGCGGCCGGTGGCCAGCGGACGCCGATCAACAACGTCAACCAGTATTACTGCGGCACCATCCAGGCCCGTCCGCAGGACATCACGCTGAACACGGAGGCGGTGTCGGTCAATGGCATCAACTTCCTCGACGGCACGGCCTTCGACGGCATCGCCGCCCGCGACCTGTTCAGCAGCCTGTCGCTGTCCTGGAATCTCGGTGGTACCGGCTGGACGCTCTCCTCCTTGACCGGCTACCGCCGCAAGTACGACCTGTTCGGCTCCGACTCGGACCACTCCGGCGTCTCGCTGTTCGGCAGCGCCACCGCCGAGCCGCTGTTCGCGAACACCAATCGCAACAACACCACCGAGTGGTCGGAGGAGTTCAAGCTCTCCTCGCCCGCCGACCGGCGCGTGCGTGGCATGATCGGCGTGTATCACTACCATAACGACGACCGCGAGAAGGACCTCACCTTCCAGCAGCCGTACTACGGCGTCTACAACGCCAACGGCAACACCACCGGCATCGTCAACAAGGCCTATTTCGGCGCCCTGACCGTCGACATCACCTCCGCCCTGACGGCCAGCTTCGAGCTGCGCAACGCCAAGGAAGAGAAGAGCCGCATCGAGTTCACGAGCGCGGCCGGGGCGAATGCCAACCTCATCGACGGCACTGCGCGCACGCCGCTGTACGCCAAGTACAGCAAGACCACGCCGCGCATCACGGTGGACTGGAAGATGCGCGATGGCCTGATGTTCTACGCGGTGGCGTCGAAGGGCGCCAAGCCGGGTGGCATCAACGGCGCGGCGGGCGCCGGCATCGGCAAGCCCTCCTACACGCAGGAAACCTCCAACAACTTCGAGCTCGGCATGAAGAGCTCGTGGCTGGACAACCGCCTGCGCGCCAACGTCTCCGTCTACCACACCAAGGCCAAGGACGTGCAGGTGACGCAGGCAGTGCCGGGTGCCGGCACGGCGGTCACCTCGGTGGCTGTCAACCAGGGCGGTGCCAAGATCAAGGGCCTCGAGCTCGACGTCCAGGCAGCGCTCGGCGGCGGCTTCTCGGGCCAGTACACCTTCTCGTACACGGACTCGAAGTTCACCGCAGGTTGCGACGACTTCCAGTACGTGCTGATGAGCGGCGGGTACGCCTATCCGGCGGCGTTCGCCTCGAATGCCGATGTGCAGGCCAAGTGCAGCATCGCCGGCAATCGCTTGCCGCTGGTGCCGAAGATGCAGTCGAGCCTCTCGCTCAGCTACGACCGCACCATCAATGACACCTGGTCGTTCGTGGGCAGCACCACCGGAACGTACGAGAGCAGCAAGTTCGTGCAGGTGCACAACCTCGCCGAAACGGGAACCACGACGGAGATCGGTCTCCGTCTGGGCCTGCGCAGCGAGCACTGGAGCATCACGGCCTACGGCAAGAACCTCACGGACGAGGACAGCATCCCGATGGCGACTCGCTGGTTCGACCTGCGCTACGGGACCTGCTCGAGCCCGACCTGCCGCGGCCTGGCCGGCATCACGCCGGCGGCGGTCTCGCCCCTGGCGAGCCCGACGGACTACGGTGCGGATCGCGGTACGGTGCGTGGCCTCTTCTACGGCCTGCGCAAGGGTCGCTCCTTCGGCATCGACGTGCGCTACGACTTCTGATGCAGCGCGGTCCCGGGGCCAGCCCCCGGGACACCGACGACAAGCCAAGGCCCCGGGAATCGCTTCCCGGGGCCTTTTTCATGGGCGTCGCGAGCAAGCGCCCCGGACCGGGCCGGCTGCAGCCTGCCTGGTCGGGACGGATCGTCTCAGCGCTGCTCGACCATCTCCACCAGCGTGCCGTCCGGCGCCCGCAGCGTCACCGAACGGGCACCACCGTAGACGACCGAGCGGTGGACCTGGGGCGGTGCCACGAAGTGCGCCGCGCTGTGCGCGACGATGGCATCGAAGTGCGGCGTCAGCAGGCTGCCCACGGCAATCCCCTGCGGCAGCAGGCCGTCGAGGTGAGGCCGGGATGTGGCCTGCTCCGGGTACTGGTCCATCTCGAGGAAGACATCGCGCCCGTCCACCATCGTGGCGATGACATGCAACTGCTCGACCGGCAGGTTGAAGGCGTTGGCGAGCATCGTGTAGACGATGGGCAGGTGCGGACGGCCGATCTGCAACCGGGTGTGCTCCTGCATCCAGGCCAGCGAAGCCGGCAAGTCGGAGCAGGCCATCACCATGATGAACAACCGATCGATGAGCGCCTGCGCCCGGGCGATATCGAAGTCCGGAAGATCGCTGCGCACCTGCGTCAGGTAGACGATCTCGCCATCCGGGCCCTTGACCTGCATCGGGAAGATGGCCGGCAGCGTCTCGATCTCGCGGGGCGGACCGATGATCTCGAATCCGGAAAGCGCCATGCGCTCGGCCACCTTCAACACGTCGAGGACGTTGATCTCGATGGCTGCCCACCCATAGGTGCGCAGGGGCACGAACTCGGGGTGGATGTCATTCTCGACGAAGCGCAGGAAGATGTCGGCGCCGGAGGCAGGGCGCAGGACCGCCATGCGCCGTCCGGCGGAGCCGGATGCCCCCCAACTGGCGGCCAGTGCAGCATCCAGGGTGCCCTGCTCGGCCACGGTGTATTCGAGGAAGCGCGTGTAGAGATCGATGGAGCGGTCGACGTTGGCGACCGAAAGCGTGGCGGCACGCAGGAGTTTCATGTGAGCGGGACCCCGGCTTGGATTGTTGGTTGGCGTCCATCAAATGGTATATCTTTATATCAATTGAAATCCACACCGCCGGAGGCCCGATGCCCGCCTACATGGTGATCCGCTGTCGCATCAGCGACCGCGCTGCCTTCGCCGCCTACGGCCAGGCCGCGGCGGCCCTGGTCGCCCGGATGGGAGGCCGCTATCTCGTGCGCGGTGGTGGCAACGAAACGCTGGAGGAAGGGCTGGGTCCGCGCGACCGGGAAGCGGTGAATGTCATCTCGGTATGGCCTTCGCGCGAGGCAGCGCTGGCCTTCTGGAACTCGCCCGAGTACGCCGAGATCCGCAAACTGCGCGAGCCCTGCTCGACGGCCGAAGTGGCCCTGCTGGAGGGTCTCGAGTGAGTACGCGTCTTCCCGTTTATCGCGCACTCGGGCTGCAGACGCGCACCGTGGCGGTCAATCGCCTGACCGTCGACGACGCCCGCGCCCAGATGCCGGCGACCATCGAGCGCATCGGTCGGCAGATCCGCGCAGCGAAGGGTTTCGTTGGCCAGGACCTCAAGCTGGTGGTGCTGCCCGAGTACTGCGTGTCCGGCTTTCCGATGGGCGAGAGCGTGCCGGAGTGGATCGCCAAGGGCTGCCTGGCGATGGACGGTGCGGAGTACACCGCCTTCGCCGCCGTGGCCCAGCAAAATGCCGTCTGGCTGGCCAGCAACAATTACGAGACGGATCCGCATTTCCCCGGCCTGTATTTCCAGGCTTCCACGGTGTTCTCGCCCGCCGGTGACTGCGTGTTGCGCTATCGCCGGCTGGTGTCGCTCTATGCGCCCACGCCGCATGACGTGTGGCCGGCCTATCTCGACCGCTACGGTCTCGAGGGCGTATTCCCGGTGGCAGACACGCCGCTGGGGCGGCTCGCCGCCATCGCCTCCGAGGAAATCCTCTATCCGGAGATCGCCCGGGCGCTGGCCCTGCGGGGTGCAGAGGTTTTCCTGCATTCCACCAGCGAGGTGGGCAGCCCGCAATTGACGCCCAAGGATGTGGCGAAGCGGGCCCGCGCCTACGAGAACCTGGCGTATGTCGTCTCCGCCAACAGCGGTGGCCTCGAGGGCTGCGACATACCGGCCGAGTCCACCGATGGCATGTCGAAGGTGGTCGACTGGGAAGGCCGCGTGCTGGCGGAGGCCGGCTTCGGGGAATCGATGGTGGCCCACGCCGAACTGGATATCGAGTCACTCCGCCGCTGGCGGCAACGGCCGGGCATGGGCAATCTCCTCAGCCGTCAGCGGACCGAGCTCTTCGCTCCGGTCTATGCCGGCACCACGGTTCATGCGCCCGGCTCGCTGCTCGCGGCGGACGGATCCCTGCGCGTCCCGACCCGCGCGGAGTTTGCGCAACGCCAGCGAGAGGCCATTGCCCGCCTCGTCGACGCCGGCATCTACCAGGAACCCAGCCCTTGAATGCTTCGTCTTCCCTGCCGGTCCGCAATCCGCGAACCGGCCAGATCGACTTCCGGTTGACGGTTGCGGAGGCGGCGCAGGTCGCTGCCGAGGCGGCGCGACTGCGCACTGCCCAACCGGCGTGGCGTGCGCTCGGCGTCGAAGGCCGTGCCGCGACGATGCTGGAGTTCCGTGAAGCACTGACCCGGCACGAACCTGCCATGATGGCGGCCCTGCACGCCGATACCGGACGTGCCATCGAGACCCAGTCCGAGTTGCGCGGGGTTCGCGACACGCTGACCCGCTGGTGCCGACAGGCCCCGGAATTGCTGGCCGCCGGCAGCGCGCCACGCGACATCTCGATTCCCGGTTTTTCGTCCACACGCGTTTGGGTGCCCTATCCCGTGGTGGGTGTCATCTCGCCCTGGAACTTCCCGTTCCTCCTGTCGCTGATCGATGCCATCCCGGCCTTGCTCGCCGGATGCGCCGTGCTGATCAAGCCGAGCGAGGTGACCCCGCGTTTCGTCGGCCCGCTGCGGGCCGCCGTGGCCGAGGTGCCGGCACTGGCCGCGGTCCTCGGCGTGGTCGAGGGCGACGGCACCACCGGTGCCGCGCTGATCGATGTCGTGGACCAGGTGTGTTTCACCGGCAGCGTACCGACGGGTCGGCGCGTGGCGGAAGCGGCCGCCCGCCGCTTCATTCCGGCGCAACTGGAACTCGGTGGCAAGGATCCGGCCATCGTCACCGCCGATACCGACCTCCAGCGCGCGGCTGCGGCCATCGCCTGGGGCGGACTGGCCAATGCCGGACAGAGCTGCCTGTCCATCGAGCGGGTGTATGTCGAGCGCAGTGCCTACGAGCCGTTTCTGGCCGCACTGTCCCGGCAGGTGGCCCAGCTGCACCTCAATCTCCAGGAGATCTCCGTCGGCCAGATCGGCCCGGTCATCTCGGCGAAGCAGGTGGACGTCATCCGTCGCCACCTCGAGGATGCCCGCGCCAAGGGGGCGCGCTTCCTCGCGGGCGGACAGCTCGTCGAGCAGGGCGGCACCTGGTGCGAGCCGACCGTCATTGCCGATGTGACACCGGACATGCTGGTGGTGGCCGAGGAGAGCTTCGCCCCCCTGCTCGCAGTCGCGCCGTTCGACACCGATGCGGAAGCGGTCGCCCTGGCCAACGCCACGCCCTATGGTCTCAGTGCCGCCGTGTTCTGCAATGATCCGGCGCGCTGTCAGGCCATCGCCGGCCAACTGGAGGCGGGCGGCATCAGCCTGAATGACGCAGCCCTCACCGGCCTGATCCACGAAGGCGAGAAGCAGGCCTTCAAGTTCTCCGGGCTGGGCGGGTCGCGCATGGGCACGCCATCGATCTTCCGTTTCCTGCGTGCGCAGGCGCATCTGCGCAACACGGGTCATACCTGGAACCCGTGGTGGTTTCCCCCGCCCGATGAAGTCAAGCCATGAGCACCACCCTCCCTGCCCTCTGCGCTTCGGCCCTGGCCATCGGCGTGTTCCACACGCTGGTCGGTCCCGACCACTACCTGCCGTTCGTCGCCCTCTCGAAGGCGCGGCGCTGGTCCCGTCGGCGTACCGTCCTCATCACGGCGGGCTTCGGGCTCGCGCACACCGTGGGTACGGTGCTGCTGGGCACCCTTGGCCTGCTCATCGGACTGGAGCTTGGCTGGCTCACCAGCATCGAGGCCTTGCGCGGTGACGTAGCGGCCGCCGGCCTGCTGGGCATCGGCGTCCTCTATACCGGCTGGGCGGTCTGGCGTCTGGTACGCCATCGCTACACCCACCATCACGATCATGCCCCCGCGATCGGTAACGACCCGGATCGCTCGCATACGGGTGCCTTGCCGGCCCCGATGCTGTCCTGGGGCCTGTTCCTGGTCTTCGTGTTCGGTCCTTGCGAAGCCCTGATCCCGCTGCTGATGTACCCGGCCGCGCATCACGACGCGTTCGGCGTGGTGCTGGTCACCGGGGTGTTCGTGCTGGCCACCGTCACCACGATGCTGGCGGCCGTCGGAGTGTCCTTGTGGGGTCTCGAGCGGCTGAAGGTGGAAACGCTGGCGCCATACGCCGACGTCCTGGCGGGGGCCACCCTGACCGCCTGCGGCGGCGCCATCCTCGCCGGGCTCTGATGCCCGGCGTCAGCCGTCCAGCAGGGCGCGCAGGGCTTTCTTGTCGGTCTTGCCCATCCCCGCCTTGGGAAGTGCGGCCAGTGGCAGGATTCGCGAGGGCACCTTGTAGGGCGCCAGGGCCGTGCGGCAATGGGAGAGAAGCGCCTCCACCGTGACTGCTCCCGCCTCCGCCAGCACCACGAACGCCATCACGTCCTCGCCGTGCGTGCGCGAGGGCGCGCCGACCACGGACGCCTCGAGCACGCCCGGATGCTCGCACAGCACCCGTTCCACTTCCGCGGGATAAACATTCACGCCCGCCCGCAGGATCATGTCCTTCGCGCGCCCGACCAGACGCAGGTACCCGTCGTCGTCACGCGTCGCCAGATCGCCAGGCATGAACCACCCTGCAGCATCACCGCTCACCGGGTGACCGTTTTCGTCGAGAAAGTCACGGGCACATCCCGGGCCACGGTAACGCACCAGCCCGGTCTCGCCGGGTGCGACGCTCCGTCCCTGCTCGTCCACCAACTCGAGCTCCACCCCGAAAGAGGCGCGGCCCACCGAGTCCGGATGCGTCAGGAACTCTTCCGGTTGCAACACCGAGATGCCACCGCCTTCACTCGAGGCGTAATAGCCGATGAGCCGTCGGGTGAGTCGCGCGCGGAACTGCGCCACCTCGCTCGGGAAGAATGGCTCGCCCGAGACCAGCAGGCGATTGAGTTGCGGGAACAGCAGCCCCTCGCCGGGCAAGGCCAGCAGTCGTCGCAGCAGCGTCGGCACGAGGAACACGGCCGTGCTGCCGGCGGCATTGATGGCCTCGACCAACTGCTCGGGCGTATGCGGCGGCGGTCGCAACACCACGGTGGCCCCGGCCGCGAGGAAGGCCATGCCGAACGAGCGCCCGGCACCGAAGCACAGGGGACTGACGAGGGCAAAGCGGTCCGTTGCGGAGAAGCCGAGCGTGGCCCATTGGCTGACGAAGCGCTCGCGCATCTGCGCATGCGTGACCAGCGCGCCCTTGGGACGTCCCGTCGAGCCGGAGGAGAGCGAGACCAGCCAGGGGCAGTCATCGCCCGTGGCCAGCGGCAGCGACATCGCCGGCAGTTCCTGCGGGGGGTCGTCCTCGAGCAGCAGGGCCGCACCGAACGCCTGGACCGCAGCGGCCCGCTCCGGCGCACTCCAGCGGTGATCGAGCGGTACCCAGACGGCACCGAGTCCCGCCACCGCGTAGTGGAGCAGGAGATGGTCGGTGGTATCGCGCAGGGCACCGGCCACGCGCTGACCGGGCTGCACGCCCTGCCGCTGCAGCCAACCCATGAGGGCGAGGGTCCGCTGCCACGCGGCCGCGTAGGTGTGTCGACCTTCCGGGGCATCGACAGCCACCTTCGTCGGTAGCCGCGCCGCGTTCTCCCGCAGCAACCCCGCCAGGTTCATCGATCAGAGGCCCGTATCGGCCGGCAGACCATAGATACGCAGTGCGTTGTCACGCAACACCGCCTGCAAGGATTCCGTCGACAGCCCCAGCGACTCCAGCTCGCCGCGGGTACGCGCGAGGTCCAGCACCGGAAAGTCGGTGCCGAAGATCACCTTCTGTCGACCGTAGCTGTTCATGTAGTTCACGAATGCCGCCGGGAAATACTTCGGGCTGTGCGCGTCCGTGCCGATGTAGACGTTGGGATGCTTCCACGCCATGGCGATCATCTCGTCCGTCCAGGGGATGCCCACATGGATGCCGACGAGCTTGAGCTCCGGGAAATCGCAAGCCACCGCGTCGAGCGTGATGGGCCGCCCCACGGAGCGGCAGGGGAAGTCCGGCGAGTAGACCATGGATTGGCCGACCTGCAACTGGAACGGCACACCGAGCTCGCAGCACTTGGCATAGAACGGATAGTACCTGGCATGGTCGGGGGCCAACTCGAACCAGTGCGGATAGCAGTGGGCGCCGATGAATCCGTCATCACGCACCGCACGCTCGAGCTCGCGTACACCCTTCATGCCCTGGGTAGGATCGATCCCGAGCATCGCGGAGAACCGCTTCGGGTGCTTGCGCACCGCCTCCCGCACCAGCTCCGGTGGCAGGTGATAGCAACCGGGCAGCCCGACGCGACCACTCTTCGGTGCGAACAGGAAGGCATGGCCGATGCCCGCCGCATCCATGCGGTCGATCATCTCCTCCAGCGAGAGACCCGCCATCAGGCTGTCCTTGGCCTTCATCTTGTCGACGAAGAACGTCTTGCCCCAGTTGGGACGTGCAGCCAGTGCCTCCGGTGTCCAGAGGTTCATCACGGCATCGATGGCGCGGATGGGAGTCATGGGGCGTTCGCTCCACTGAAGCCGAGCGGCAGACCCGCATCGGGAGTAAATCCATAAAGCGGCTCACCGGGCAGGCCGGCCGCGAGAATCTTGCGCACCTCGAGCAGCCGAGGCAAGTCGATACCCGTACGCAGCCCCATCGCCTCGAGCATGAACACCAGGTCTTCGGTCACCACGTTGCCGCTGGCACCCGGTGCGAACGGACAGCCGCCAAGGCCGCCGAGCGAACTGTCGGCGGTGGTCAGGCCCGCCTCGAGGGCCGCCAGCACATTGGCCAGACCGAGACCACGCGTGTTGTGCACGTGAATGCCATTCAAGGCATGGTCGCCGACCACGGCCCGTACCCCACGTACCCATGCCGTCACCTGACGCGGATGGGCGTAGCCGGTGGTGTCGGCCAGGCCGACCTCGTCGCAGCCGGCCGCCATCAGCCGTTCGGCGGCGCGCTGCACCTGCGACAGCGAGATGGGACCCTCGAGGGTGCAGCCGAAGGCCGTGGACAGGCTGCCCTCGAAGCTCGGGCGACGGTCCACCGGCACGCTGTCCAGCAACGCGCGGACCGCCGCCACTTCGGCATAGACCTGCTCGTGGGTACGACGGAGATTGCGCAGGCTGTGGGTCTCGCTCACCGAGAGCGGCAAGGTGATCTTGTGCGCCCCGGCAGCCACGGCTGCCTCGGCGCCGCGGAGGTTGGGCACCAACACCGCCACCTGCAACCCGGGAATCTCGCGAGCGCCAGCCACCACCTCCGCGGTATCGGCCAACTGCGGCAACACCTTGGCCGGCACGAACGAACCGACCTCGATTTCCCGCACCCCGGCGGCCGCCTCG